>CADBNX010000222.1 GCA_902796115.1 uncultured Eubacteriales bacterium | reverse complement strand
TGCGCACCGTCTGCGCGATATGATCCTTTGCCACGTCGTTGAGGATCGCCTGTCCCCAGCCGTCCTCGATGGCGTCCGTCGGATGGAAATGGATATTGTTCCAGAAATTCTTCACATTCCTGACTTTCTTTCCGCACTGTACCGTGATCATTCCTGATTCCTCCTTGTTTTTTCGTCGGTTTTCACTCCGCGCCCGCGTTTCGTGCAGCCGCTCCGCCGCGGGTTTCCCGGGCGGGACCGCGCCTTATTCTGCGATCGGCTCGATCTCCGCAAGCGCCAGCGCGCAGCCGTCCGTTTCGATGCCGATTTCCTTCGGCCCGTCCGCGGGCAGTACGAACTCCTCCGCGCATTTCAGGGTGCCCTCCTCCCGAAGCACGGCTTTATCCGTTTCGGTCAGGGGCTCCGTCAGCCCTTCCCGGATGAATTTCTCATAGGGATTGGTGTGGAAACGGTCGATCAGGTATACGCGCACCTTCGCCCTCCCCGCAAGTCCTTCCAGACGCACATACACTTTTTCAGGCTTCGGTTCCCGGTCGAAGTTTTCGGGCGCGCGGGACAGCAGCACGTCGATTTTTCCGTTTCCCCGCGTCGCCAGCACGCTTATTTCATCGGTATCCCCGCTGCTCTCCAGCACCTCATTTCCCAGATTCGACATCATTTTATAGGCGTTGTAGATCGGCTTTGCGATATGATCCATCGTGAACAGGTTCCGGAAGCCGGAGAAATTCACAACCATTTCATGCTGTCCGGAAAGGCAGATCATCATTTTGTCGACCTCCGCCTTTTCCTTGATATACAGTGTAACCATTTTGCCCATATACGCCGCATAATCGCTCTTCTCGCGGAAAATCAGGGCGGGGCATTCCTCGATATTATGGTATCCGTGGCTCGACGCGCCCCATTCGTCCACAAAAATCGGGATCCCTTCCGGATAGTACTTCCGCACGATTCCCTGCAGCACCAGGTGTTTTTCCAGGGTGTTTCTCGCGTTGAAGGGCTTTTCTCCCCGGTTGAGGAGGGTCGGATTCGTACCGTAGGTATGGAAGCTGATATAATCCAGCTTCATCGGGATTTCCTTTACCGCCTTCAGGAACCCGTCGAAAAACTCCGTCTTATGGGCCAGCACCGGGCCGCCCACCCGCAGTTTCTCACTCACCCGGCCCACACCCAGCGCGAAATTCCGGTACAGCTCGATATACCCCGCAAGCCTTTCCTCATCCGTCGCGTCCCTCATATAGAAGCCGCCGAGGTCCGGCTCGTTGTAGCACTGCAGATGCCAGGAGGTCACGCGCTCCAGTCCGTATTTTTCCACGATGTGCTTCGTGTACTGATAGCAGATTTCCTGCCACAGGCCGAAATCGCGGGGCTTTGAGGTATTGATCATCTTGCCCTTATAGCGCGTTTTGTTTTTGCTGGCACTGCGCAGCTGTTCCGGGTCGGATGCAATGCAGGGCGGGGTGAAATTGTAATCCAGCAGCAGATCGAAGCCCTTGGAGATCATATAGTCGATGCGCGTGTCGTTCAGCGTATAGTCGTAGTGCAGTACACCCTGATCATCCATCGTCACGATGTCTTCCAGCATCGCGTACATGCGCACCGTCTGCGCCACGTGATCCTTCGCCACGTCGTTGAGGATCGCCTGTCCCCAGTCATCCTCGATGGCGTCCGTCGGATGGAAATGGATATTGTTCCAGAAATTTTTCACATCTCCGATTTTCTTTCCGCACTGTACCGTAATCATTCCGCATTCCTCCCTCTCCGCCGCTGCGTGCTTCCGTACCGGTCCCGGTTATGATACACCCAAATCAGGGTTCCGTATCGTGCAAAAAAGACTTCTCCGCCGTGAAAATCAATCGGCCGGCGCGTCCGACGCCCGTTTTTTCAGGGCTTGAACCAGTATGTCCGTGATATGCCGCCCGATTTCCTCATGGCTTTTCCTGAAAAGCAGGTAACGGTGCTTCCCGTCGGCAGAAGGCCGGAACGGGGTCGTGCCGTCCGGCATCACTGTCACCTGTCCGGATTCAGACAGTCCGTACCAGTCTCCTTCCCCGTACAGCGCCCAGTCGACCGCCACCAGATCCCAGCTTGGACGCTTCATGCTGCCTTTCGTATGCAGCCGGTAGCACGCGAAAACCGGATCCTCCGCAAAGCGCTCCGGGCCGTTCAGATCCGTGATCACCCGATCGCCGGTTTCGGAAGCGATAAAGATCATCTCTCCCCGGTACCCTCCGATGAACGCCGCGGCCTCCTCCTGCATCTGCGTCACGTTGAATTCCCGGTATCCTTCCTTTTCACGGAAAGAGCCCGCCATGGCGACGACTCTGGATACCCTGCGTTCAAACAGTTCCGGGTCGTCCCGCAGCGCCGCCGCCAGGGAGCAGAAAAAGCCGATGGAAATCACGGTCACGCCGCCATCCGCCTCACCGGCAAGCACTTCGCGGTAAAACGCTTCAGGAGCAAGCGGTTTCAGCACTTCCCGGTCCCGCTCCTTCAGGAGACCTGCCAGATACGGCACATAGGCGCTCTCCGCCCCTCTGGGCCCGTTCTTCCCGTTCCACACCGCGACGGGCACGTCCTGAAGTCCCCAGTGCCCGAGCAGCGCTTTCGCGGCCGCCGCTTCCATGGGACCGTTCACGTTCACCGAAACCCCGATCAGCCGGATCCTGCCGTGCGATGCCGCGTCAAACAGGATCGCCATCGCGCCGACGTCGTCCACATCGCTGCAGAAATCGGTTTCGAGGATCACTGCGGGAACCGCGTGTTTTTCTGTACCGTCCTTCATGCCGTTTTTCAACCTCCTGTTTCCGATACGTAC
This sequence comes from uncultured Eubacteriales bacterium, assembly GCA_902796115.1. Classification (GTDB taxonomy): domain Bacteria; phylum Bacillota; class Clostridia; order Christensenellales; family Aristaeellaceae; genus RUG756. The sequence goes on along the minus strand of CADBNX010000222.1, from coordinate 3,446 downwards.
CCGGGCGGTTCTCCGTCTCCGCCGCAGAAACGGAAACCGGCAGCCGCCGAACGGAAACATTTTATCACAGTTCTTTTTTGCGGACAAGGAATCCATTTGCGCTTTTATCCGTTTCGTCCTATAATGGTATCTGTTCACGGCGCGCCGTAAACAGTCTGGTTCTGATCATGAAAGGAATCTGTCGATGAAGAAACGGGAACTGCTGGTGTTTGCCGGCCAGTCCAACATGATGGGCGCCGGCGCGTGCCCGCCCCGGGCGGAAATCCGCGCGAAGGATTCCTGGGAATATCTGTACCGGAACGCGCATCTCGGCGCCGGGAAGGGCAGCTTCCGTCCGGCGGGCTATCCCTGCGGGGAATTCCTGTACCGCGATGCCGCCGCCGCGTATCCGGACGGCCGCGCCGACCGCCCGAGCCCGCTCGCGGAATACGCGAAGAATACGTATTTCGCCCCCTCGATGTCCAACCTGAAGAATGAGAACGGTCATGAAACATGGCCTTTCTCCGTATTCAGCGAGGCGAATTTTACGCCCGCCCCGGCCCTGCCGCCCATCCTTGCGGAGGAGTGGGAGCGCCTTGGTCATGTCTGCGCGTACACACACGCCGCGAAAGGCTCCACCTCCATCCTGCACTATTTCGACGATGACATGGTGCGGGAGTACGCGGAAGCGATCGCCGGAGAATCGGGTGGCGGCGTTCCGCCCGGGCTGACGCACGAGGCAAACGATATGACGCGCGGCGTGTCCGCGTGCTTCCGGCGCAAATGCGAAGCGTTTTTCCGGGAAAGCGCGGAGCGGTTTCCGGACGATGACACCTCCGTGCGCTGTCTTCTCTGGCTCCAGGGCGAAAGCGACAAAACGATGAAAACCGCCGAATACCGCACGCTGCTTGAAGTGTTCTGGCGGCGTCTCAAGCGGATCGGATTCACGCATTTTCTGTGTGTGCGGGTCGGGTTTTTCGGCGACCGGAGGGTCGTAAACATCATGAAGGCGCAGGAGGAGTTCTGCGCCGCCGCTCCCGACGCTTTCATCGTGACCCGTGCCTGTTCCCTGATGCCCCTCGCGGGACAGCCGCCCGAATGGTACACCCGCGCGCCGGAGGAAGAATACCTCAATTGCCGGGACAGCTTCTTCGGCTTTCCGAACCAGCACATCAACGAAAAAGGATTCCGGGTGATCGCACGCAGAAGCGCGGAGAATATGGAAAGGATCCTGACCCGTCACGAGCCGCCGGTGCCGGAAGAGGAGACGGTGAGGGACCTGTGTGAACCGGATGCCGCAAATCCATGAAATAAGCGCGGAGCAGCGCTGTATACGGCCTTATTCGTTCGATATCAGCAGGGGCAACGTATAAAGCTTCGCAAATCATACTTTTCAAAGGGAGGAAAACCCCATGCACAACACCGCCGATCTTTCCCTGTACTGCAGCCGCGAAATCGTATGCTCCTGCGGGCATACGCATGAGTGTCCGATATCCGACGTAGTGATCGAAAAAGGCGCCGTCGAAAAGGTGCCCGCTCTGCTGTCGGGTTACGCGCGCGTATTCCTCACGGCCGATCAGAACACCTGGCCGCTGTGCGGAGAGCGCCTGCGCGCCCTGCTCGGCGGCAAATACGCCGGACACCTGGTCTTTCAGCGTGAAGGCGTGCTGGTGCCGGACGAGCGTGCCACGGCGGAACTGAAAGCCGTGCTTCCCGCCGATACGGACTTCATTCTCGGCATCGGCTCCGGCGTCATCAACGATATCTGCAAATACGTCTCCTTTGAAAAGGATCTGCCCTACGGCATCTGCGCCACAGCGCCCTCGATGGACGGATACGCGTCTTCCGGCGCGGCCATGATCACCGGCGGCATGAAGGTGACCTACACCACGCGCCCCCCCAAATACATCATCGGAGACGTCGATATCGTGAAAAACGCGCCGATCGGCATGATCCGTTCCGGTTACGGCGACATCATCGGCAAATACAGCGCCGTCAACGACTGGAAGCTGAGCCATCTGGTAAACGGCGAGCACTTCTGCCCCTGGCTCGCCTCCCTCGTGATCAGCTTTACGGATGAAGTGCGGGACGCCGCTTCCGCGATCGCCGCGAGAGGGGACGAAGCGATCGCCTCCCTGCTGCGCGCCCTGGTGCTCAGCGGCATCACGCTCAGCCTGAACGGCACCACGCGCCCCGGTTCCGGCAGCGAGCATCACCTGTCCCATTTCTTTGAAATCACCGGGCTCGTCCATCATCAGCCCTACCTGATCCACGGCACGGACGTCGCCTATTCCACGATCGTCACCGCCCGTATGCGGGAAAAAATCCGCGCGCTTGAAAGCCCCGTCTTCTGCGCGGAAGACGAAACCGCAAGGAAAGCCGCGTGGGCAAGGGTATTCGGGCCGCTCGCGGGAGAGGTCGCCTCGCTGCAGGAAAAAGCAGGTTCCTATCAAAAGGACCGCAGCGCGGTCTATCGCGGGAAATGGCAGGAGATCCGCGCCATCCTTTCCGAATGTCCGAGCGCCGGGGAATGCCGTGATATGATGCTCGCGGTAGGCTTTGATCCGGAAGAATTCATCTCCACCTACGGGGAAGCGAAAATCCGTGACGCGATGCTTTACGGCAAGGACCTGAAGGACCGGTACACCGTGCTCTGGCTGTATTATTCGCTCTTTTCCGGACGGAAAACGGAGGAGAACGATGTCTGAGGCATCCTCCGCCATGCTCAGCGCGCTGCGGAAGGCACTTTCTTGCGTGAGCGAAGAAACCATGTCCGCATTCACAGCGCGCATCCGCGCGCACCGGAGAGTCTTTTTCAGCGCGTCCGGCCGAACCGGCCTGATGCTCCGCGCGTTCGCGATGCGCCTGATGCAGGCGGGCATGACCGTTTTCATCGCGGGGGATACGCTGACTCCCGCCATCGAAGCGGGCGATCTGCTTGTCTGCGCTTCCGCGTCCGGCAGTACGCCTTCCGTATGCCGGAATGCCGAAACCGCGCTGCGCCGCGGCGCGGAGCTGTACGTGATCTGCGCTGACGCGGCTTCTCCGCTTGCCCGCCTGCATGCGCCGGATGTGCTGCTTCCCCTGCCGGATAAAAGCTGCGCTTCCGGAGCACCCGGTCAATTGATGGGAAGTCTGTTTGAGGAAACCCTGCTCCTCTTCACCGATCTTGCCGCGTATTTGCTTGCGGATGACCCGGAGGCCCTGCGCCGCCGGCACGCGAACCTTGAATGAACCGTTCTTCAGGAGGTATGATTATGGCTAAAGAAATCCCAGCCCGCAGCACCTGTGACCCGAAATACCAATGGCATCTGACGGACATTTTCGCGGACAGTGCAGCGTTTGAAGCCGCGTTCGGCCGCGCGAAGGAAACGGTCAAAGCGCTGGAAGCGTTCCAGAGCCGCGCGGCGGAGCGTCCGCTGGACGCGATCACGCTTTCCTTCTCCCTGTCCCGGCAGATCTCCCTG
>CADBNX010000221.1 GCA_902796115.1 uncultured Eubacteriales bacterium | reverse complement strand
CACCGGAACCTTGTGATCGGGGATCCGCAGAAGGCAAAGATCCTCTTTACCGCGCATTACGACACGCCCCGGCGCGCGCTGTTTCCGAACCTGATGATGCCCTGCAGTCATTTCCTGCATTCGCTGTACCTGATCGCAGTCATGCTGCCGATGGCGGGGCTGGCCCTGGGCGCCGCGGCGCTGGTCCGGAACCTGACGGGCCTGTCCTTTGACAGCGTGGGAAACCGCGTACTGCTGTTTCAGGTGTACCTCGCGGTATATCTGGCCCTGTATTTCCTTCTGTTTTTCGGGCCCGCGAACCGCAGCAACAGCAACGACAATACCAGCGGCACCGCGGCGGTGCTGACGCTGGCCGCAAAGCTGAAGGGAAACCCGGACGCGGCGTTCGTCCTGTTCGACGACGAGGAGAAGGGAAAAAAGGGCAGCAAGGCCTACGCAGCGGCGCACCCCGATCTGAAGGCGCGCACAGCCGTGATCAATATGGACTGCGTCGGCGCGGGAGAGCACTTCATTTTCAGCGTGCCGGACACGGCGGAAAAGATGACGGACGCGCTGCGGCAGGCGTTTGCGGGAAACGGAGCATGGGATACGGTGCTCTGCACCGCGGCGCAGGCCAAAATGAACAGCGACCACAAAAGCTTTGACCGGGGCATCGGCGTGTGCGCCTGCGCGCACAGGCGGATCGTCGGATACATGACGGGGCGCATCCATACCCCGCGGGATACGGCCGCGTCGCCCGAAAACATCGAGGCGCTCACGGAAGGCCTGAAAAAGCTGGCGGAGGGGACGATACCCGTCTGAGGCGCAGTAAACGGAAGAAGGGACCTGCATGATCAGTCTGCGATGCAGCCATATCATTGTGACCGGAGGAGGTTCCGGCATCGGGAAAGCGATCGCGGCGCGCCTGCTCCGGGGAGGCGCCCGGGTGGTCATCGCGGGCCGGCATATGGACCGGCTGCGGGAAGCGGAGCGTGAGCTTGCGTCCGACTCACTGTACTGCATGGAATGGGACGTATCGCGCGCCGGGGAGGCGGAAGAACATTTTGAACGGGCAAAGCAGCTGATGGGCGGATTCGACGGCCTGGTCAACAACGCGGCGCTCGGTACCAGCCAGGCAACCGGCAGGGGATACGAACCCTGGGACATCACCCCGGAAGAATGGGACCGGCTGATGGACGTCAATCTGAAAGCGGCTTTTTTCAATATGCGCACCGCGGTGGACATCATGCGCAGGGAGGGCGTGCGCGGTAACATCCTGAACATCGCGTCGAACGCGGCCTGTATGGACATCGTCGGCAGCTACGGGGCGGCCAAGCTCAGCCTGCTGAAAATGACCAGAGCGTTCGGTAAGCGCTTCGGCGCGGACGGGATCATCATCAACGGCATCGCGCCGGGCGCGACCTTTACCCCGATGATCGCGCGCTACGCCAAAGCGATCGACCAGCCCTATCCGCGCCACGCGATCGGCCGCTTCATCCGCCCGGACGAGATCGCGGAGCTGGCGTTCTACCTGATGAGCAATTACGGAGAAATCATCTGCGGGCACACGGTGGTCGCGGACGGCGGGGATACGGCGGCAGTCTGAGGAGGGAACGGTCGGTTTGCGCTTTTCGGGGAGCAGGGACCGGTGAAGCCGGTGAATCGATGATGGCCTGAGCGATCTGTTCTATTGCCTGCTGCCTATTCCCTGTTGCCTCTTCCCTCTTCCCTGTCCGAAGGACACACGGCAGACTTTCGCATGATGTTTTCAATCCGCTTTCCATCCGCCTGCGGATATGGTACAATAATGTACGGAATCCGCAGGGACTGCGGGTATCCGGAACCGGTGCCGGCACACAGCCGGAGGAACCGGAACGGGGTTTGGCATGAAGGTTGGAATGATATCGCTGGGCTGCGCGAAAAACCAGGTGGATTCGGAGCAGATGCTTTTCCTGCTCCGGCAGGCCGGGCACGAGACGGTAAACGACGCTTCGACAGCCGAAGCGATCGTTGTGAATACCTGCGGGTTCATCGATTCCGCGAAGGAGGAATCGATCGACGCGATTTTTGAGGCGGTCCGCCTGAAAAAGGAGGGCGCCTGCCGCCGCATCCTTGTAACAGGCTGCCTGGCGCAGCGCTACGGCCGGGAACTGATGGAGCAGATCCCGGAGATCGACGGCCTGATCGGCGTGGAGCGCTACGGGGATTTTCCGCGGCTGTTTGAGGAAACGCTGCGGGGAAAGCGCCCGTTTGATATTTCAAGGGGCGGCAGTTTTGCCTGCGGGCGCGTACTGATCACGCCTTCGTTTTCCGCGTACGTGCGCATCGCGGAGGGCTGCGACAACCGCTGCACCTACTGCGCCATCCCGCTCATCCGGGGCGGGTACCGCTCCCGTCCGCGTGAGGAGATCCTGACGGAAATGCGGCAGCTTGCGTCCGGCGGCGCCCGGGAGCAGATCCTGATCGCGCAGGATACCAGCCGCTACGGCCGGGACCGGGGCGAAAAGCGCGGCCTCGAAGCGCTGCTGCGGGAGGCGGACGCGATACCCGGCATCGATTTCCTGCGGGTGCTGTATCTGTATCCCGAGGACGTGAACGAACAGCTGATCGATACGATGGCGTCCCTTGCGCACGTGTGCCGGTATGTGGATATCCCGCTGCAGCACGCGGTGCCGCGGCTGCTGAAAAGCATGAACCGCAGGGGCGATATCGAAAGCATTTCCCGCGTGCTCGCCTATGCGCGCGCCCGCGGCTTCGCGCTGCGCACCACCTTTATCGTGGGCTTTCCGGGCGAGACGGAGGCGGATTTCCTGCGGCTGTGCGATTTTGTGCGGGAGACGGAGTTTGACCGGATGGGCGCGTTCGCCTACTCCGCGGAGGAGGATACCGCTGCGGCCGGCATGCCGGGACAGGTGGAGGAAAAGGAAAAGCGGCGCCGTCTGGACGAACTGATGCGCCTGCAGGCCGAAGTGAGCCTGAAGCGCAATCAGGCCCGCGTGGGCGAGGAAACACGCGTGCTCGTATGCCGCAGCGAGGGCGGAAAATACTGCTGCCGCAGCGCGTGGGAAGCGCCCGACGCGGACGGATGGATCATCGTGCCCGGGGAAGGCAGGCAGGTCGGACAGACCGCGCGCGTGCGGATCACCGGGGCGGATACCTATGATCTTGCGGGGAGGTTTCTGGATGAATCTGCCGAATAAACTGACCCTGCTGCGCGTGCTGCTGATCCCCGTGTGCGTGGCGCTGGAAGCGCTGGGAATGTATCCGTGGGCGCTGGGGGTTTTCCTGTGCGCCTCCGCGACGGATTTCCTGGACGGATACCTGGCAAGGAAAAACGGGCAGATCACCGTGTTCGGCAAGTTCGCGGATCCCGTGGCGGATAAGCTGCTGGTGCTCTGCGCCATGATCCAGCTTGCGGCGGACGGCGCGCTCTGGCCCTGGGCGGTGTGCGTGGTCGCGGCGAGGGAGCTGGCCGTGGACGGGCTGCGCCTGGTGGCGGCGGGCAAAAAACAGGTGGTGGCCGCGAAAATGCCCGGGAAAATCAAAACCGTGCTGCAGATGGTGTGCGTCAGTTTTGCCATGCTGGGCATGTTCGCGCCGCTGCCGGGTTTTCTGGT
>CADBNX010000220.1 GCA_902796115.1 uncultured Eubacteriales bacterium | reverse complement strand
GCTGATTTCCGGCATCCTCTACCTCTTCTTCCGGCACAGCCCGAACATCCCCGATTTGCGCTACCCCGAGCTCTTTATCTCGTTGGTTTACATCGCCAATATGTACATCGTCTATTCCATCGTGTTCGATTTTTTCAACTTGACAAGACTTACTTCTTATGCTTTGTTTCTCACGATAATCCCGCTCAAGCAGATGAGCGGCTTCAGCTGGTGGCGCACCATCCTGAAAACCATCGTGGCCTTTACCGTTATGTTGGCGTTGCTCGTTGTACTCATCGTGTTGGCGGTGTTTGGAATCGGTACTTTTGTGAAATACCATGGATGAAAGTCAGTTAGTAATTAATAGTTAGCAGTTAGTAGTTATGGACACGTATATTTTCAGGAGACAGATTCATAAGTTGCCGGGCAGGGTGATACACCATGTGCCGCTGCCGGAGCCGCAGGTCGTGGAAGGCCACGGGGCGCGGGCGCATGTCGGCGAGATCTGCAAGGAGAAAGGCTACAAGCATGTCCTGGTGGTCACCGACAAGACCTTGCGTGAGCTCGGCTACGAACAGAAAATCATGCAGTCGCTCAAGGAGGCCGGGGTTCGTCACACGCTTTTCTACGGCATCGATTCCGAACCGACGACCGCGCTGATCGAAAAAGGACGCAAAATCGCCATGAAATACGACACCGAGTGCGTGGTCGCGTTGGGCGGCGGCTCGGTGATGGACACCTGCAAGATGATTGTGGCGGGTGCGCGTCTGCCGCATCTCAGCACCAGAGCCCTGCTCGTCAAGTTCCTGATTGTGCCGGGCAAGACCCTGCCGATGATCACCGTCCCCTCCACCGCCGGAACGGGCGCGGAAATCACCGTGGGCGCGGTGGTGACCCGTCCACGCGGCTCGAAAGGCTCCACCGTCATTGTCGGACTGGACGTGACGCACGTGATCCTCGACAGCGAACTCACCGTTCATGCACCGCAGATGGTGACCGCCGCCTGCGGGATGGACGCCCTCAGCCACGTGGTGGAAGGGACGGTGAGCGATGTGACGGTCGATGTGGAGGATGCCTACCGCTCACTGGAAGGCGTGAAACTGATCCTGCATCATCTGCCCATCGTCATGCGCGAGCCCGAGAATATCGAATCGCGGCTGGCGATGTGCCGCGCCGCGATGTACGGCGGCAACGCCATCAACACGCAACTGGCGGGCTATGTGCACGCCTTCGCGCACAGCATAGGAGCCAAGTACCATATCCCTCACGGTCAGGCCATCACGCTGATGATGCTGCCCGTGCTGGAGTATCAAAAGAAAGTATGCCTTAGGAAGTATGCCCTGATGGCCCGCTATTGCGGATTGGCGGATGTGCACACCGACGACCGCGTGGCCGCCGAACGGTTCCTGCAGGCCGTCAAAGATCTTATCGCCACCTGCGGCCTCGACACGTTGCCGTTGCCCGTGAAAGAGTCCGATTACGAGGAACTCACCCGCATGGTGGCCAAGGATTCCATCAACTACTCCGCCCCGATGACGTTCAGCGAGGAGGACATTCAAAGGGTGCTGGCGAGAGTGACTGGGCGATGAAGAATTATGAATTATGAATTATGAATTAAAAATTAAGAATTAAGAATTAAGAATGACAAAAGATATCGTCAACACTTTAACCTTTAACCCTTAACCTTTAACCTTTAATAAATTAAAAATGAAAAGAACAGTTTTATCCGTATTGTTAATGCTGGCGGCGATGACCGTCTTTGCCCAACAGGGAATAATGAGCTTCGAAGTGCAGGGGCACGAGAAGTCCTACAACCAAGTGAAGGTCGTGAACGAGACCTCATACGAGAATTTCCACTGCAGAGTGGTGATTCTCAACACAGACAGCACCGTGAAAGAGGTCTATGGCGACTACGAGCTCAACGAGAAAGGGGATTCGGATGCCAATACGAGAAGCGGAAAGGACAGCAGAATCAACCAAGGTGCGTTGTTGGGCATCCAATTCCCGAAAAATTTCACGGGGGAGACCTCCTTTTTCGTGGAATACAAGGATTACCCGTTGTTTGACGTGATCGTCATCCATCTGACGGACAAGGGCGGCGGGTACGAAGAGGAGTATTAGAATTAAGAATTAAGAATTAAGAATTAAGAATTAAAAATTAAGAATGAAGGATTAAGAATGAAGGACGAACAAATCACCGGAATCGTTGAGGCGCAGCGCAAGTTCTTCCGCACGGGCGCGACGCTGCCTGTCAAATGGCGGAAGCAACAGCTTAAGAAACTGAAAGCGGCGGTCATCGAGCACGCCACCGAGTTCGAGGACGCACTAATTGCTGACCTCGGACGCAGCCGCGTGGAGGCTTACCTCTGCGACATCGGCCCCATCATCGTCGAGATCAACGAAATGCTCGCCGGCCTGCGCCGCTGGGCGCGTCCGGAGTGCCATTTCAGCGGACTCCTGTGCTTCCCCAGCACAGTCACCAAGGTCTATAAGATGCCTTACGGCGTCTCGCTGGTCATCAGCCCCTTCAACTTCCCCATCCTCCTCACTATCGGCGTGGTGGCGGCCGCGATGGCGGGCGGCAACACCGTAGTCATCAAGTCCAGCAGCAAGTCGGCGGCCTCGACGGCGGCGCTCAAGAAGTTCTTCGCCGAGGTGTTCCCGCCGGAATACATCACCCTCATCGACGGCGGACACGACATCGCCGACCTGTGCCTCGCGCAGCGCTTCGACAAGATCTTCTACACCGGATCCCCGGCCGTCGGCAAGCACGTCCTCTCCAAAGCGGCCAGGAACCTCACCCCCGTGGCCCTGGAACTCGGTGGCGAAACGGGCAACTGGTGCGTGATACGAAAAGACGCCGACCTGAAGGACGCCGCCCGCAAGATCGCCTTCTTCAAACTCACCAACGCCGGGCAGATCTGTATCAACATCAACCAGATAGCGGTCGCCGAAGAAGTGGCGGAGCCTTTCCTGGAAGCGTTGAAGGAGGCGTTCGTCTCCCAGATCGGGGAAAATGCCGTCGAGAATCCCGAGTATCCCAGGCTCATCACCGACGGCGCCTACGGCAAATGCGCCCGTCTCGCCGACGAGTACCGTGACCGCATCGTTTTCGGCGGTGTCGGCGACAAGGAGACCCGCCGCTACGCGCCCACCATTATCTATCCCGCAGGCATCGACGAGGACATTGTCCTGCACGAACTGTTCTGCCCCCTGCTGCCCGTCGTCCCGTTCAGGGACGCGGAAGCGGACGCGCTGATGGAAACGGTCGCCGACCGGGAGCATCCGTTGGCCATGTACCTGTTCACCAAGGACATCCGGTGGGCGAACCGTGTCATGCAGACGCAGCAGTACGGCGGCGGCTGCATCAACGAAGTGTGCATCCACATGATGGTGAAGGGCGTCCCGTTCAACGGTACCGGCCATTCCGGCATGGGCGCCTACCACGGCGAGTGGGGTTTCCGGGAATTCACCCATCCCCAGACCGTACTCCGGGGCTACACCCGCTTCAACCTGCCGTTAAGGGAACACCCCTACGGCGGGAAAGCGGGAGAAACCAAGATGAAACTGCTCAGGATTTTCGAGCGGTAGCGCCTTACAGCTTGAATACCACGGAAGAGTGGGCTCCGAGGATGAGCGAGCCGCCGTCCAGCGAAGCGGAGCCCAGCAGGGCGACGGGACGGGAGAGGTCGTCCTTCACCGTCACGGACTTCTCCGAAGCGGCGGTGTTGTGGACCACGAGCATCTTCTGTCCGTCCGTGGAAGACATGTACCAGGCAGCGATGGAACTGCCCCCGCCCAGGTTGGCTCCGGTCATCTGTCCGTCCGCGAGGGCCGGGTAAGTGTTGCGGAGCCGGCTCCAGGTCTTATAGACGTTCAGGAGCGAGGACGCATCGCCCTGCTGCGCCTCGACGGAGATCGCAGCCTTGAGCATCGCATTGTCCACCTTGTTGTTCACGCCCTTCTTCGCACAGTCGCTGCCCGCCTTGTCCCACAGGATCGGCGTACGGACATACTCGTCCCCGCCGCTCTTCGTCCCCCAGTAGCCCAGTTCCTCGCCCTGATAGACGAACGGTTTTCCGGGCGTGGTCAGGAGCATGGCGGCCGCCTGCTTCTCCTTGGCGGGGTCCTTTCCGAGGGACTCCGCCGCACGGTCCTGGTCATGGTTGGTCATAAAGAGGGAGGTGATGGCGTCGGGCCGGACGGCCGTATGGTCGGCCAGGTAACCGTTCACCGTGGACACATAGCCGGAGGCGCTGCCGTTCAGCGCCCGGGTCAACGTGCCGAAGTAATCGAACTCGAAGCAGGAATTGATGCCCTTGTAGTAGTTCTTCTCGTTGTTATGGCCGTCCCACGCCTCGGCGACCATGAAGATGACGTCGCTGTGGCCGGCGGCCTGATAGGTTGCATTGCAGTGGTCGTACCACTTTTTGAGGAGGGTCTGGTTCGCTGCATTGTTGTAGGAGCCGATACCGCCGCAGATGTGCTTGACCGCGTCCAGTCGGAGGCCGTCCACGCCCAGGTTGATCCATTTGTCGGCCGATGCGGCCAGGTCCAGGAACGTAGGATTGGTCTCGGCCGTCGCAGGGTCTCCGTAGTTCAGGTCCGGCATCCAGTCGCTGAAGCAGCCCATGTAGTATAGGGTTTCCACGGCGACGTCCGTCAGCTCGATCTTGTAGCGTCCCGAGCCGGTGAAACTCATGTCACCGCCGTCGGCCACCAGGTTGATTGCCTTTCCCTCCGTGACCGTTCCGCCGGAGGCGGCGCCGAACTTGGACCCCGGGTCCCAGTTCATGTATTTGCGGATGAGCATCCCCCACTTGCCATTGATCTCCATGACAAGG
>CADBNX010000219.1 GCA_902796115.1 uncultured Eubacteriales bacterium | reverse complement strand
GAAAAGCGAATCAGGGACATGTACAACCCCGCTCCTCTCATGCTATAATGATGCAGCAACAGCCGGAAAGAGGATTTGTCCCTGCCGGCTTCTGTACGGGGCATCGGACACGCCCCGCGATCAAAAAAACAGGAAGGACTTACCGGCATGACCGAATACCAGCTGCAATGGTCCCGGGCGCGGGATCGCCTGGCCGCCGCACTTACCAAAGCGGGCTATCCCGCGGAGCTTTCGGAACTGATGGCAAAACAGCTCAAAAGCCCCCGTGCCATCGACCGCATGACGGAGTACGTGCGGCACGGATACGCCCGCAGTATGGAGATGCTGGCGGATGAAATGCTGGCCATCCGCGCCGACGCGGATACCTGGCGCGAAAAGAAGGAAAGCGAGGATGCCCAGGAAAAATACAACGCGTATCTGAACAGCCGTCCGCCGGAAGACGTCGGGGAATGACCGGACCACTCGGATGAGGCAAGCGGAAAGAAAGCACGGGATCAAAGGAGGACAGACAATGAAAAAACTCGGATTCGGACTCATGCGGCTGCCGCAGACAGACCCCAACAGGGCCGCCGCCGTAGACATGGAGCAGCTCAAACAGATGGTGGATCTGTTTATGGCGAAAGGCTTCACCTATTTTGACACCGCCATCATGTACAACGGCTTTGCCAGCCAGCGGGCGGTCAAAGAGGCACTGACGGACCGCTATCCCCGGGAAAGTTTTACCCTGGCCACCAAGCTGCACAATGCTTTCTTCCATTCTGCGCAGGAACGGGAGAAGGTTTTCGGCGATCAGCTGGAGCAGACCGGCGCGGGATACTTTGATTATTACCTGCTGCACGGCATTGAGGCGGGCAGCTATCCCCACTATGAAAAGTTCGACTGTTTCGGCTGGCTGCAGGAGCAGAAAGCAAAAGGCCTGGTGAAGCACGCGGGCTTTTCCTTCCATGGATCGCCCGAGCTGCTGGATGAAATCCTGACGAAGCATCCGGAAACGGAATTCGTGCAGCTGCAGATCAACTACCTGGACTGGGAAAGCGAATGGGTGCAGTCCCGCGGCGTCTGGGAAGCCGCCGTCCGCCACAAAAAGCCCGTGATCGTCATGGAACCCGTCAAAGGAGGAACGCTGGCGCAGCTTCCCCCCGAGGCGGAGCGGCTGTTCAGGCAGAAGGAGCCCGACCGTTCCGCCGCGTCCTGGGCGATCCGCTTTGCCGCTTCCCTGCCCGGTGTCATGGTGGTGCTCTCCGGCATGAGCACCGTCGGGCAGATGGAAGACAATCTGGCCTTTATGGAAAACTTCGTGCCCCTGACGGAGGAAGAAACGGCCCTGACGCAGCAGGCGGCAAAAATCATCAACGCGCAGGTCGCCGTGCCCTGCACAGGCTGTTCCTACTGCACGGAAGGCTGCCCGATGCGGATCCCGATCCCCCGTTACTTTTCCCTGTACAATGAGGATATGCGCGAGAATCTGGAAGAGAAGGGCTGGACGATCAACTTTACCAACTACGCCCGTCTGGCGGAGCGCTTCAGTCCCGCGAACGCGTGTATCGCCTGCGGCCGGTGCGAAAGCGTCTGCCCGCAGCATCTTCCGATCATCGAAAAGCTGAAAGAAGTCTCCGCGCACTATGACCGCTAAAGGGGCGCGCTGCGTGGCGGTGCTGCAGACAAAAGTGCTGCGGTACCGCCTTTTTCAAATGATGTGCAGCACGATTTGCCCAAACTCGAAATTTGAAGGGGTTGTATGGAGGGGCTGCAGCCCCTCCATATTCGATCCGCAGGGGGCCGAGGTGAATGGTGCCCCGGCGGGGCTGCCTCATCCGTCAGCCCTTCGGGCTGCCACCTTCCCCATAGGGGAAGGCAGCGAACCGGAAGCCCAGTGAGCAATAAGTGTTTACAAGCATAGCGCAGTAACTCCGGGAAAGAACGGAACGAAGAGAGTCGTTCGGCATCCGTATGGCCTCAGAATGACCGCACAACGTTTCGGAACAGAAGAAAGCTTGTCGGCGGAACAGAGATCGATCGTTCCAAGCACTCTTCACTTTTCTCTCTTCTCTTTTCACCGGAGCGAAGCTCCCTGCTCCGTCCATCCGTACAAGCAGGGTTCCCGCGCATTATGACTTCACCGAACTTCCGCTCATCTGCGTTTATACAGCAAAATCTCCGGATCGGCGCCATTGCAGCCATACTCACAGACAAGGATAAACTTCTCGTCTGCCACAACGCCGTAGCAGCGTTTGGAATCCGGCTGTTCAATCTGATTCCCCAGATAGATGTCCCGATCGTTCAGAAATTTCGCTGTTGTTCCATTGGAAAGAGGATATTCAAGATTCACATACGCCCCGGTGAGCAGATTCAGATCATTCACAGTCAAACCGCGTATGCCCAATGCATTGATCTCTTCCATCAACTGTTGTTTCAGTTCCGAAAAATCCCTGTTTCTTTCGGCAATGCAGCTTCCGCCGAATGGATGCCCGGCGCAGGCTTCGCATCCGCCGCACTCAGAAAAACGGCCGCAGGTTTCACAGCAGTTACTGCCGCAGTATGTCGTCATATCATCATCCCCCGTTCATGCCAGGCTGCCTTCGCGGCGATGGCGTCAGTTCTTATTCACATCCATCATGACGGCGGCCAGTTGGAGCTTTTTGAAGGGCCAGTCGTACACCGTGCCGATGTAGTCCCTGCCCAGCATATCAAAGAAGTTTCCGCCGACGCTGATTTCCGGCAGGCGTCCGGCCGGTTTCCCGTCCTCGAGCAGGAAAGCCAGCTGCACGGGCGTCGCAAAATGGCCGTCGGGCGTCATATCGCCCCCGGAGGCGATCATCATGAGCACCGCTTTTCCGGGCACCAGTTCCTTCAGGGTTTCCGCGGTCTTTGCCAGGAAGCAGCCGTGGAAGCCAAGGGAAGGAACACCGTCATACGGTGCGCCCGCCGTTTCGGAATTGGGCAGTCCGTACTGCGCTGCGGTCTTCTTCGTGGTCAGCAGCCTTTTCAGCACTCCGTTTTCAACCAGCACCGGCCGGTAATCCTTAGCCGCGCAGCCTTCGGCATCGAAGAAACAGGTTTCGAAGGAGGTATCCGGATTCATGTCATCGCAGAAGGTCAGTTTGTCGCTGAACACCTTCTCCCCGATCTTTCCGCTCAGCAGTGACGCACCGGCGGCGTACAGATCGCCGATAAAGTGCTGAAGGCCCGTCCCGAACAGATCCTGGGGCATCGCCACCACAGGCCAGCGGCCGGCCTCGATGTCCGCCGGGGTGTAAAACGCGTCATACTGCCGTTTGAATCCGGCCAGGATCATCTCCGGCTCAAAATGCTCCCCCTGCCAGCTGAAAACCATGTCGAACAGGCTGCCGGAGCCGCGGTTCTGCGCGAGCAGCTCGATGGACAGATACCCGCCGGAGCTCAGCAGGTGCCGGCCCAGACTGTTGCGGTATTCCGTTCTGCCATGCACCAGGCGGATCTTGTTGGAGAACGCCATTTTCGGGCACTGTGTGCCGAGGCGCTCAAGGAAATCCTTCATGGTGGGGATCAGTTCCGGAACCGGGATGATCTCATCGTCATGCAGTTCAATGATCTCGGCCGCGCCTTCCATCCTGCACGGGTACGGGATGCCGAAGGAAAGGGCCTCCTTCGCCTGTGCGGTCAGGGCCTCCTCATCCGCCTCTCCCAGGCATCCGGCAACACCGATGCAGCCGTTCTCATAGACGCGGACGGTGCCGGTCGTCTTTTCCAGCTCGCGGTAGCTGTCGATCTGCCCCGCGGTGATATTCAGCGTTACGGTATGCTGCGTCTCTTGAATGAATTCTTTTTCCATCTCTCTGCCCCTCACTGTACGTTCATGGAGGAAACCCGCACATACGGACCGCCGAAGCCGACCGGAAGCCCGCCCTGCTCCATCTTGCCGCAGCCGCCGGTCACAAAGGAAAGCAGTTCCACATCCTTCGTCAGCCCGTCGATCAGGCCGAGGGTCCCGAACACGGAGCCTGTGATCACGCTGATCTGCACAGGCCGGCCGATCTTCCCGTTCACGATCTCATAGGATACGCTCGGCGCAATGGTGAATGTGCTCATGCCGCTGCCATGGTTGATGGTCTTGATGAAATAGCCTTTTTCGATCGGTGCGATCAGCGCGTCGAAGTCCAGGTCCCCGCCCTCGATATACGTGGTGGTCATGCGGACGATGGGCTCAAAGGTGCAGTCGATGGCCCGCGCGTTGCCGGTCAGCCCTTCATCCAGCGCGGCGGCGGTCATGGCATTGTGCAGTCTGCCCGCCAGCACACCGTTTTTGATCAGGTAGTTTTTCCGCGCCTTCGTGCCCTCGTCGTCATAGGGAACGAATCCGGAGCCGACGATGCCGCCGTATTCCGCAATGGACAGGATCGGCGAGCCGACCGTCTTCCCAAGCTGCCATTCGTCCCGCATGGACTCGTCGGAAAGCATGAAGTCCGATTCGGACTTGTGGCCGAAAGATTCATGCGCGAACACCCCTGCGGCCTGGGGCGACAGCACCACCGGATACTTTCCGGCCTCCGCCGGCACGGAATTGCGCAGGAACGCCGCCTGCTCCCGGACTGCTTCCCGGAGCTCCTCCCCAATGCCGGTCATTTCGTCAAAGCGCGTTCCGCCCTTCTGCCAGGAGCCCTGGAACTGCTTTTCGCCCTCCGCCATGCTGAAGCCGAAGGCAAGCCCGCAGGTCTGGTAATCATATTCGATGTCGGCGCCGAGGCTGGACATGAAACGGAAGACGCTGCTGCGGTCAAGGTACGTCCCCGTCGGCAGGACCACGCAGGGATCCTCCGTCAGGATCGGCAGAAAGCCAAGCAGCAGTTTCTGCTTTTCGGCCGGCGGAATATCCCGCACCGAACAGTCCGCGAAGGTGTACAGCCTGTCCCGGTTCTTTTCAAAGCGTTTGACCACCGGATCCTCCAGGATATCCGGATTCTCCTCTGCGGCGGCGTAAAGCCCGTCCAGCGTCTTCTGCAGGCTGCCGGTGTCAGTCGTGGACGCGTAATACCACAGCTTTCCGTCGTAAACACGCAGAAAAGCCTGCTTTTCCCGGCGGTTCCGCATTTCCTCCAGCGCTCCCGCCTTGTAGGAAATCACGGTTCGGCTCCTGTCCTCCACCCGGATGTCGGCATAATAACCGTTTCTGAATCGGATCAT
>CADBNX010000218.1 GCA_902796115.1 uncultured Eubacteriales bacterium | reverse complement strand
TGCATGAGGACGGAAGCGTAAGGTTATCGATATTCACACAGCCGTACAGCGCGTTTTCTCCGATGCTTTCCACACTCTCGGGCACCGTCAGCGCCGTCAGTCCGCCGCAGTTAAAGAATGCGCCTTTCCCGATGGAAGTTACGCTGTCCGGGATGGTCAGGTCTGTCAGCCCGCTGCATTCGCAGAAAGCGGATTCACCGATTGAAGTCACTCCGCCCGGAATCGTCAGCGACGTCAGTCCGCTGCATTCATAAAAAGCGAATTCTCCGATCTCCCGCAGCGTAGCCGGCAGCGTAATGGCAGTGATACTTACCGATTCGACATTTGTTGCATTTAGAAAGATCGGTCCTATCACTGTCACGGTTTTCCCGTCAACTGTACCCGGCACCGTGACCGACGTACCGCTTCCGAGATACTGATACAGTTCCGCGCTGCTCCCATGGTCCACGTAATACCATTGCCCGTCCCGGGACTGTCTGCCCGTCACGTCCTGCGCGGCCGCTGCGCAGCAAAGGACCAGAAGCAGAGTCAGCAGCAGCAAGCTTGTTCTTTTCATCTTGTTTCGGTTTTCCTTTCCGCTGTTTTAATCGGCCCGCAACAGCGCGGTACCGCGCGATACCGAAGCATCGGCATCAACGGAAGCAAAGGGTCCGGCACCCGGTCATCAGAACTGTGCTTCCCGTTTTTCCGCGTGCGCGATGTACGCCTTTTCCATCAGCTCCGTCAGCTGTCTTCCCGCTTCCAGGTCAAACAGCACCGGTTTTCCGTACAGCACGGAATCGATCCACTGCCGCAGCGGAGGCGCGATATCCTCCGGCAGTTTCGGAGTGAACCATCCGTCCGCAGACAATCGCTGCGATTCCGCCGTGATCATGCGGATCTCTTTGCCCGCTGCCATGATGACGCCTTTTGTGCCGTACACCTCCAGAATGGACGGTGTCATGGGCGATACGAGAGAGGTTTCCGAAATCGCGATCGCGCCGTTCTCGAATTCGATGGTGCAGACGGAATTGTCCTCCACCGGATGCGGCGTCAGGTTGTTGAACATGGACTGGATGCGCTTCGGCTTGCCCAGCATCCAGCGGGCCAGGTACATCGGATGCGCGCCGAGATCCATCATCGCGCCGCCGCCGGTGGTCTCCGGATCATACCAGTAGTCGGGCAGCCAGCCGCGCAGCGCGCCGTCGTGGCAGTTGCGCACACGCAGCAGCGTGATATCGCCCAGCGTTCCGCTGTCGATCATATCCTTGATAAACAGGTTCCGTCCCTGACAGCGCTGCGGGAAGGAAATCGTGAAAACGACGCCGCTCTCCTCCACCGCCCGGATCACCTCGTCGCAGTCCTTCACGTTCAGGCACAGGCATTTTTCGGTAAAGATATGCTTGCCGGCCCGGGCCGCCTTCACCATGACCTCCTTATGACGGTTCGTCGGCGTGCAGATGAGTACCGCGTCCACGTCTTCCCTTTGCAGCAGCGCGTCGTAATCCGCCTCGAAGGGAACGCCCAGTTCCTCCGCCCATTTGCGCCCACGCTCCGCGTCTTCGTCATATACGCACGCGACGCAGGCGTCGCCGCTCTGCTGAATGAACTTCGCGTATCCCGCAGCATGCACATGCCATTTGCTGATCATCGCAACCCGCAGCATTTTCATATCCTCCTTCGTTTTCCCGCTCAGATTTCGGGAATCACCACTTTGACTTCCTCATGCGCCGCGCTGGAACGGATGATGCCGTCGATGATGGCCTGGTTGTTGATGATTTCCTGCCACGGGATCGGGGAAGGTCCGTTCGTCTTCACCGCGTCGCAGAACGCGCGCACCTTTTTAAAGAAGAAATTCTGTTTGTTGTCCTCGTCCTTCTTGGGCACATGCACTTCCACCGGGTTGCCGTCGATATCCTTATACAGGTAGATTTCCCCGACGCCGCCGTCCCAGGCGCCGCCCCACAGCTTATCCGGGTTGGGGGATTTCACCTTCAGCCCGCCCTCGGTTCCCAGGAACAGCGTATCGCCCATCGTATCCATGTGCATCGCCCAGGACATGCGGAAATCCAGCACCAGCCCGTCTTCAAAGCGCACCAGCGCGCAGGTGAAATCATCCACGGAGAATTCACCCTTGCCTTTGATGGGGTCATAGTATTTCGGGTTTTTTCCGAAATAATCGCTCGCATAGGCGGACACCGTGACCGGTTTGCGGTAACCAACCGCGTTCAGCGCCATATCCAGCCCGTAGCAGCCGATATCCGCAAGACACCCGACCCCGGCGAGGTCCTTCTGTACGAAGGTGCGTCCCGGAATACCGCGCCGCCTTCCGCCGCCGGTCTGGATATAGTATACATGTCCCAGCTCCCCGGAGCGCACCAGGTGTTTGATCATCTGCATGTTTTCCCCGTAGCGCGGCTGGAAGCCGATGGTCAGGATGCGGCCGGTCTTTTTCTGAGTCCGGGCCATCTGCACCGCCTGGTCCAGCGTGACGGACATCGGTTTTTCGCAGAGCACGTCGATGCCGCGCTCCATTGCCTCGCAGGCGCAGGTGTGATGCTGGGTGTTGTAGGTGCACACGGACACGCCGTCGGGCTCAAGTGCGTACAGCTTTTCGTTATTCTCAAACGCGGGCACTTTGTTCAGTTCAAACTCGTCCAGGAACGCCCTGGCTTTTCCCGGAATGATATCGGACGCGCCGACGATTTCGACGTCCTCCATCTGCAGATACTGCCGCATATGCGCGTGCGCAATTCCGCCCGTTCCCACGATTCCGATCCGAAGCTTTTCTTTCATTTTCCGATCCTTTCCTTTCATCATATCCTGTGTATTTTATGCTTTGTCCGGTTTCAGCCCTGCCCCTCCGCGTCTTCCACTTCCCGCAGCAGCGGGATCGACGGAGCCGCCCCGAGCCTTGTCACGGAAATGGACGACGCGCGCGCGGCCAGGCGCATGCACTGCGCTTCTTCCATTCCCCGGGACAGCAGTCCAAGCGTATATCCCATAAAGGTATCCCCCGCTCCGGTCGTATCGACCGCCCGTACCGGGAACGCCGCCTGGAAACGATCCGGCTTTCCGCCTCCGACCGCCCAGGCGCCTTCACTGCCCAGGGTGATAAAGCTGCGGGTGTGCTCAAAGCGCCTTCCCATGGCCTTCACATCCCCGCTTCCCGTCAGGTGCGCCGCTTCGTCCCGGTTCACAAACAGGAAATCCGCTTCCTCCAGCGGCAGCGCGTCGACGCCGGAGAGCGGAGACGGATTGACGGCGATCTTCATTCCCCTGTCCTTCGCGGTTTTCATGATCGCGGGAATCAGGTTGATCTCATTCTGCAGCATCACCAGCGTGTCCGGGCCGAAGGAGTCAAGCACCGTGCGGATCTGTGCCTCATCCACGCAGTGATTGGCACCGGCATACAGCACGATGCTGTTTTCCCCCGCGTCGTTCACCTGGATGAAGGTATGCCCCGATACTTCCGACACGTCACGCAGCCATTCGCAGCGCACGCCCGCATCCTTCAGCGCGTCGCGCAGCATGGCGCCGTCCGACGCGCCCACGTTGCCCGCGTGCCACACCTCTGCCCCGCTCCTTGCCGCGGCAATGCTCTGGTTCAGTCCCTTCCCGCCGCAGACAGTTTTCCGTCCGATGGACGCCACAGTTTCTCCCGGGCGCACGAATTCATGCACCCGGTACACATAATCCAGGTTCAGCGAACCGAAGTTCAGGATACGCATGTTCATGTACCTCCGTAATCCCTTGTTTATTGTAAGAGTGGCATGGTCGATTGAACCATTTAAATCAAAACTACATTCCATCCGCACACGTACTGCAGAATTAGCACTGCATCCTGCATATTCACATTACCGTCTCCATTCACATCTGCGTTTTCAGGGTAAACCGTTATATCCCAGTTTCTATCAAGCTGCAATAGCAGCAATACGTCCTGCATATCTACGGTTCCGTCTCCGTTTACGTCGCCGGGTATATGTTCTACATGTTTTCTCACTTCAATTGTTATGAAAGTCTTAACTCCACTTTTTGCAGCGGCTGTTACAGTCGCTTTTCCTGCCCCGACTGCGGTAATCAGTCCATCTTGTGTTACTGCTACGATGCCAGTATCAGAAGGCTCATACGTTACCAACTGATCAACACAGAAATGATCACGCATTTTCACAGTTGCTGACAGCTGTAGTGTTTCACCCTGCTCAAGAATTGCACTTGTGGGTATGAGTGTGATTTCGGTAACCGGATAACAGCAGTGCACCACAGCTGACGCAGAAAGACCTGTCAAGACATCAGTAACCGTAAGCACTGTATCCCCGACTGCGCCGCCTGCGACATTTCCCTGATCATCTACACTTGCATAGATAGCATTCTCAGTTTCCCAAATCAAATCGGTGATCGCGTCTGCAGGTATAAACTGCACATACACCCGTTCGAAAGTTTTTGCTGCCACCCAGATTTCTTCGGGCAGGCGGATCTCCGTGACAGGCGGAACACACTGGACTGTCACATCAGCTGCTGCTTTATCAACAATCAGCGTTACTGTTACCGTTCCAGCTT
>CADBNX010000217.1 GCA_902796115.1 uncultured Eubacteriales bacterium | reverse complement strand
TCTGTGGTGCCGGTGGTCGGACTCGAACCGACACGGAGTGTTAGTCCAACGGATTTTGAGTCCGTCACGTCTGCCAATTCCATCACACCGGCGAACACGGCTATTATAGCGTTTCCGCCTTTTTCTGTCAACAAGCAAAGCGCCTGCCTTCCATACAGCGGAAGGAAAGTTCCGCCCCTGTTCCGATCAAAGAAACGGTTTTTCCGTTTTTGACTCCCTTGACATCGCGGCGGGCTTTCTATATGATTAGGATATTCTCTCTTCAGGAAAGGAGCGGCAGCATGAAACTGATCTCCTGGAACGTAAACGGCCTGCGCGCCTGTCTCGGCAAAGGGTTCCTTGACTATTTCAACCGCGAACAGGCGGATGTCTTCTGCATTCAGGAAACAAAAATGCAGCCCGGCCAGGCCGAGCTGCCGATCGACGGGTATCACTGCTATATGAACTCCGCTGAAAAAAAAGGCTATTCCGGCACAGCGGTCTTTGCGCGTGAAGAGCCGCTCAGCTGCGCCTATGGCATGAACATCGACGAACACGATCATGAAGGGCGGCTGATCACGCTGGAGTATCCGGATTTTTACCTCTGTACCGTGTACACGCCGAACGCCCAGCGCGAACTGACACGCCTCTCCTACCGCGTGCGGTGGGAGGAAGATTTCCTGCGTTATCTGAAATCCCTGGACGTTAAAAAGCCCGTGATCGTCTGCGGCGACATGAACGTTGCCCATCAGCCGATCGATCTGAAAAACGCGAAATCAAACGAAGGGAACGCCGGTTATACCCCCGAAGAGCGCAATGCCTTCAGCAGGCTGCTGGACGCGGGCTTTACGGACACATTCCGCTATCTCTATCCGGCCCGGAAGGACGCGTACTCCTGGTGGAGCTATATGTTCCGCGCCAGAGAGCATAACGCCGGATGGCGCATCGATTATTTTCTCTGCAGCGACAGGCTGCGCGGCCGTATCCTCGACGCGAGGATCGATGCGGAAATCATGGGCAGCGATCACTGCCCGGTGGTGCTGGAAATCCGCTGATCCCTTCCGGACAGCCGAACGATACGCGGAAGGCCCCGCTCAGCGCAGACCGTTTTTCTGCTGCCAGAGCACGCACTTTTCCGGGTCGTTGGTCGTGATCAGCATGGCCCCGATCCTGTCAAAATGCCGGTAGCTCGCGTCTTCGTCCCTGTGTGCGAATACCCAGGGTTCAACACCGTGCGCCGCGAGCGTATCCGCGTCTTCTTTCTTCAGTTCCGTGTCCTTGCCCCACAGGCACGCGCAGTGCAGATAGGAAAAAGGATCGCGCTCCCAGCCCGGCTTGAAGCAGGAGAAGGGCCAATACCCGTGCAGCCGCAGCGCGTGCCCCGTCCTTTGATCCACCCAGTCCAGCATGGTTGCGCTCCAGGAATTGATCCAGATCCTGGAAAACATGTCATACTTTTCAAGCAGCTTCAGCGATTCTTCCGCCGACCGGAAGGCCCATTCGCGGTCGTCCTCGGGGTAATCCTTCAGCTCCACATTCACCGTCATTTCCGGATACTGCTGCATCAATTCCAGGAATTCCTCGAAGGCCGGCACCTTCTCCCCCGCGAACTGCGCGCCTTTCTTCGTGCCCGCATCCAGGGCGCGGATCTCCGCGTAAGTTTTTTCCCGCACCAGGCCTTCCCCGTCGCAGGTCCTGTCCACCTTATGATCGTGCATCATGATGATCCGTCCGTCTTTTGTCATGTGCAGATCGATTTCGATCTGATCGATCGGCAGCTTCACCGCCGCGCGGTAAGCCGCCATCGTATTTTCCGGATACAGCGCGCTGTATCCGCGATGCGCCGCGATCCTCGTTTTATGTGCGTACGTATCCATGGTTCCGCCTCTTTTCGAATCATTCGCCCCGAAAGGCGTAAAGCTTATTTCGACACGCGGAGAATTCATTCCTTTATCCCGGGAAAAACTTGCAATTTTGCTTGCTTTTCCGTTTTTCTTATGCTATTATAACCATTGCAGCTCATTCGCAACGCAGGTTTGACGCTGCACGGCTCATAAAAAGGCATTTATGAATCCGTGATCAAAGCCAGAAAGGAATCCGAAATCATGAAGGAAAAAATCCATCCGAAGTACGGAAAAGCGATCGTTCGCTGCGTATGCGGCGAAACCTTCGAAACCGGTTCCATCAAACCGGAGCTGAAAGTGGAAATCTGTTCCAAGTGCCATCCTTTCTACACCGGAAAGCAGAAGATGGTTGACAGCGGCGGACGTGTCGATCGTTTCAAGAAACGTTTCGGCATGTAGGATCCCGAAAGCAGCATGCGGGCCATGCTGCTTTTTGCTTTTTCAGACAATCTTCATTCGCAAAGGAGCATTTATGAGCAAAGCAGAAAATGCCTGCACACGTCCGGACATCGGCGGGCAGGCGGTCATCGAAGGCGTTATGATGAAATCCCCCGACGCCATCGCGATTGCGGTACGGCGTGAAAACGGGGATATCGCGGTGAAACGGGAGGAATACGTCTCTCCCGCAAAAAAGCACGCGTGGATGGGAAAGCCCTTCATTCGCGGCAGCGTGAACATGGTTCATATGATGGCCCTGGGCATGCACGCGCTCAGCGATGCAGCGAACATGCTCGGCACGCCGGCGGAAGAGCCGACCAGATTTGAAAAATGGCTCAGCAAAACGCTCGGCAAATCCGTTGATAAAATCGTCATGGGCGTTGCCATGATCCTGGCCGTGGCACTCAGCGTCGGCCTGTTCATCCTGCTGCCCAACCTCATCATCAAGCTCATTCCCGAAGGCGGAAACGGTACGCTTCTGCTCAAAAACCTGCTTTCCGGCATCATCCGCATCCTGATCCTCGTCGGTTATATCTATTTTGCCGGCAAGATCCCCAACATGCACCGCACGTTCCAGTATCACGGTTCCGAACATAAAACCGTCTACTGCCACGAGGCTTCCCAGCCGCTCACACCCGAAAACGCGCAGCGTTTTTCCCGTCTGCACCCCCGCTGCGGCACATCCTTCCTTTTCATCACGTTTTTCCTGTCCATTCTGTTCTATTCCGTCATCGATATCCTGATCCGGATCATTACAGGCTATGATCTGGGCGCGCATTATCTGGTGCGCGTCCTGTCCAGGCTCGTCCTGCTGCCCTGCATCGCCGGCATCAGTTACGAAGTGCTCAAGGGTCTGGCCCATTCCGAAACCCCGCTCTCCCGCGTTCTCCGCTGGCCCGGCCTGCAGATGCAGCGCATCACCACGCAGCCGCCGACCGACGATATGCTGGAGGTTGCGATCATCTCAATGAAAACCGCCCTCACCTCGCTCCCCGAAGGCGAAAAAACGCCGGAAGGCTGGGTGATCCTGACCCGTGAGCAAGCAAAAGAAAAGATCGCGTCCGAAGCATGACCGTTCATGATCTGATCCTCTCCGGCACGGCCCGGCTGGCTGAGGCCGGGATCGACAGCGCAAGGCACGACGCGGAAGCGCTCACTGCCCATGCGCTGGGCCTTTCCCGGATGCAGCTGCTCATCAGGCGGCAGGATACCGTACCGGAGGGGGACGCTGCGCGCCGTGCCGCCCTGTTTCAAAGACGCGCCGC
The DNA here is from genome assembly GCA_902796115.1 of uncultured Eubacteriales bacterium. GTDB lineage: Bacteria > Bacillota > Clostridia > Christensenellales > Aristaeellaceae > RUG756. Next base: position 35,927 of record CADBNX010000217.1, on the reverse strand, counting down.
CAGAGAACCGCTTCAGTATATTGAAGGAACCACCGATTTTTTCGGGCTTTGTTTTGATGTCACTCCATCGGTGCTGATCCCGCGCGCGGATACCGAATCCGTCTGCGAACAGGCGCTCGGCCTGCTTCCCGGGCTTCCCGGGCAAAGTGTGCTTGACCTGGGCACCGGATCCGGTGCGATCGCGATCGTGCTTGCCGCGATCGGGAAAGCGCAGGTGACCGCGGTCGATATCAGCGCAGAAGCCCTTGAGGTGGCCCGGCAGAACGCCCGGAAGCACGCCGTGCGGGTCCGCTTTTTTCAGAGCGATCTTTTCGAATCGCTCCCGCTGGGCAGATTCGGGCTCATCGTTTCAAATCCTCCGTATATTCCGGCCCGCGAGCTTCCCCTGCTGCAGCCGGAAGTCCGTTTTGAGCCGCGCCGGGCGCTGGACGGCGGAGAGGACGGGCTGGACTTTTACAGGAGAATCGCATCCGGTCTGCGGGAAAGGCTGCTTCCCGGCGGCGCGCTGGTGCTGGAATGCGGCGATGACCAGACCGACCGGGTCGCCGCGATGTTCTCGCCGTATTTTTCGCAAACCGTCTGTTTTCGCGATCTTTCCGGGCAGCCGCGCGGCGTCCGGGGAAAGGGCTATCTGGAATGATTGACAATCAGCTGGAAGCGATGGAAGCCAGATACGAAGAGCTTTCCGTTGCCTCCGAACAAAGCGATGTGACGCAGGATATCAAACGCTATCAGGAGATCCTGCGCGAGATGAATGAGCTGGAAGGCCCCGTCTCAAAATGGCGTGAGCTGAAAAAGCTGCGCGGCGAAGAGCGGGATGCCGAAGAGATGCTCTCCGATCCGGAGATGGCCGACGCCGCGGAAGCGGAACTGAAGGAAGTCCGTCAGCGCATCCGCGATCTGACCCAGGAAATCAAAATCATGCTGATCCCGGTCGATCCCAACGACAACCGGAATGTCATCATCGAGATCCGTCCGGGCGCGGGCGGCGACGAAGCCGCGCTTTTCGCCGCGCTGCTGCTGCGCATGTACCAGCGCTACGCGGAGCGCCACCGCATGCGGTTTGAACCGGTCAGCGTCACGGATACGGAGCTGGGCGGCGTCAAGGAAGCCACCGTGACGCTTTCCGGATCCGGCGCCTATTCCAGGCTGAAGTTTGAAAGCGGCGTGCACCGCATCCAGCGCGTGCCCGTCACGGAAGCCGGCGGACGCATTCACACCTCCACCGCCACGGTAGCCGTACTTCCCGAGGCGGAGGACGTGGAAGTGGAGATCCGTCCGGATGACGTGCGCATCGATACCTACCGCGCTTCCGGACACGGAGGGCAGTACATCAACCGCACGGATTCCGCGGTACGCCTCACGCATCTTCCCACCGGCCTCGTCGTGACCTGCCAGGATGAAAAGAGCCAGCTGAAGAATAAAGAAAAAGCCTTCAAGGTGCTGCGCAGCCGCCTCTATGATCTGTACCGCACCCAGAGCGAGGAAGCCTACGCTGAAAACCGGCGCGCGCAGGTCGGCAGCGGAGAACGCAACGAACGCATCCGCACCTACAATTTCCCGCAGGGCCGCGTAACCGATCACCGGGCCAATCTGACCCTTTACAGGTTGGAAGCCGTGCTGGACGGAGACCTGGATGAAATCATCGACGCGCTTTTCCTGCAGGAACAGGAAATGAAACTGAAAAAACTCGAAGAGAATCTGTGAGGAAGCCATGAGAGCAGTCGTTCAGCGCGTATCCCGCGCCTCCGTCCTTTCGGAAGGTGAAGAGAGCGGGAGGATCGGCAGCGGCCTTCTGGTGCTGCTGGGAGTGGAAAAAGGTGATACGGAGAAGGACGCGGCGTATCTCGCCTCGAAGATCTGCAAACTGCGCGTTTTCGAGGACGGCGAGGGAAAAATGAACCTGAACTGTTCGGCCGTCGGCGGACAGGTGCTGTGCGTGAGCCAGTTCACCCTGCTCGGCGACACGCGCGGGCAGAACCGGCCCAGTTTCTTTCAGGCGGAGGAGCCGGAAAGGGCGGACGCTCTCTATCGGCAAACCTGCGAACTGATCCGGGAAAACGGGCTGCCGGTTCAGACCGGCGTATTCAGGACCCATATGGAAGTCAGCCTTGTCAACGACGGGCCGGTGACCATTCTGATCGACTCACGGAAACAGTTTTAGAGGATACAGTGATGATACCCGAAACCATATCTGTCGGCCCGCTGGGCACAAATTGCTATCTCCTTGCAGGAGATACGGACGCCGATCATCTCCTGATCTTTGATCCGGGCGGAGACGCGGAAGCCATCCTGCGCCGGGCAGCCGGCCGCCGTATCGAAGCGATCCTGCTCACGCACGGTCATTTTGACCATATCGGCGCACTGGACGCCTTTCCCGACGCGCCGCTGTATATCGGCAAGATGGACGCTCCGATGCTGTCGGATCCGGCGCTGAGCCTTGCGTCTCAGTTCGGACAGTCCGCGCCGCACAAAAAGCCCGACCGGACGCTCTGCGACGGCGATGACCTGTATTTCCGCGGTTTTTCCGAACCGGTGCATGTGATTTCCGTACCGGGGCATACGCCGGGCAGCTGCGCATATCTGACAGGCGGGCTGCTTTTCAGCGGCGATACACTCTTCGCGCGGGGCTGCGGCAGGACGGATTTCCCCGGCGGCAGCGATCAGGCGATGGCGGACAGTCTGCGCAGACTGCTGTCCCTGCCGGAGGATACGCTGGTTTTTCCCGGACACGGGCCGAAAACCCGCATCCGTGAGGAGCGCCTGTTCCGCGCGTTTTTCCCGGAGGAAAGTGCCTTATGAAGATCCGGGTGGATACGCCGACCCCGCGGTTTCTGAATGATATGCTCGATATTGTCCGCATCTTTTTCGGTAATACGGAAACGGATCCCGGCGCGCCCGTGATCCTGTCCCATGCGGAAGAGGTATGCGAAGGGCAGCGCCGGGTGCGCGTCACGCTGACAAAAGACCGTGTTTTTGATTCGGAAAGCGTTTCGCCTGTTTTTCAGGATCCGCTGGAAGAAAAACGCATGCATAAGCGCCAGCTCAAGCGCTGTGTATACGACGTATGCAGGCAGGCCACCGGCATCACTCCCCCGTGGGGTTCCCTGACCGGCATCCGTCCCACCCGTCTGTTCCGCATGGAACGCATGCGCGGGGCGACCATGGACGAGGCGCAGCGCGCGCTTGAAAGCGTGTTTGACGTCAGCGGGGAGAAGTCCTCCCTGGTCCGGGAGACTGTTTCGGTGCAGGACTCCCTTCCTTCCCAGGCAGCGGGAGAGATCGATCTGTACGTCTCCGTTCCCTTCTGCCTGAGCCGCTGCGCCTACTGTTCCTTTCTGTCGGGAGAAGTAGGCAGCGGCCGCCTGCTTGCGCCGTATACGGAAGCCCTGTGCCGGGAGATCGCAGCCGTGCACGCGCTCATCAAACAGGAACACCTTTCCCCCCGCGCGTTCTACATGGGCGGCGGCACACCGACCGCGCTGCCCGCGCCTCTGCTCTCCCGGGTGCTTGACAGCCTTGATCCGCTGCTTGAAGGCGCCGCTGAAATCACAGTCGAAGCCGGAAGACCCGATACGATCGACAGAGAAAAACTGGCGCTGATGCGCAGACACCGTGTGGAAAGGATTTCCATCAATCCGCAGACCATGCACGACGAAACGCTCGCGCGCATCGGCCGCAGGCACACGAGGGCCGATACCGAGCAGGCCTATGCGCTCGCGCGGGAATACGGGTTTGACCATATCAACATGGACCTGATCGCCGGCCTTCCCGGAGAAAACGCGGATATGTTCCGGCAAACGCTCGCCTGGAGCCGTCTTCTTTCGCCCGAAAGCATGACCGTCCATACCCTGTGCATCAAGCACGCCAGTCTCCTGCACCTGTGGGAGCATCAGCTTCCGGACGGCGAAGGCGTGGCGGAAATGGTCCGCTGCGGGCGCATGGAAGCCGCAGCGCGCGGCATGCGCCCGTATTATCTGTACCGGCAGAAATACATGGCCGGCAACCTGGAAAACGTAGGCTATTCCCTGCCGGGGAAGGAAAACCTGTACAACATCGGCATGATGGAGGAAAACGCAAACGTGCTCGCCATGGGCGCCGGCGGCATCTCCAAGAAAGTGAATACCCGCACCGGCAAAATCCTCCGCGCGCCGAACGTCAGCAATGTGGAAGAATACATCGCCAGAACTCATGAAATGATCCGGCGGAAAGAAGAAATGCTCGCGGAATTCATCGGCTGAAATGCCGAAATATCGCCTGTCGTACCGGTGCAGTGCGTTTTCGTTTTTATTGATATGTATACCTTCCCACCATCCGGGGGATCCCGTTGTACAGGCCGAACACATCGGCGTAAACGCGGTAACGGGTTCCCACCACCCAGGTATCGGTGGAACGGTTTTCCAGCAGCACCTGACGGGAGCTGTTTTCGTCCCCCGTTTCCATGATGGCCAGCTGCGGGGATTCGGATATGATGCTTACGATGGTCCCTTTGCACACATAGATCTGGGAATTGGCGACCCGTGAGGAAATATTGCTCAGCAGGTCGGAATAATGCCACGCGGTGTCAAGCGGCCACGCCAGGCGGGTATAATCCGCGGCAGGCGGCAGGTAATAGACGTCGTAATTGACAACGGTCGTTTCCTTTCCGGGATAGGAAGCCGTGATCGTGATCGTATTGGTCCCGATCGTTTCAAATACCGCTTCAAACGAAAACTCCCCGCTGGAAGCCACCCGCGTCAGATCCAGATTTTCATGCGGCGTTTCCACTTTGACCACCGCTCCGGGGAGCGTTGTGGCGGAAATTTTCATTGTTTTTTGGGATGAACGATTGTTCAATGTAGTGGACAGATCCAGCGGGATATCCTGCACGGCGCGGTAAATCACCACGGTCTGGGTGTTTTCGCGATAGTATTGGGAGCGGGTGCGGATCTCAAAATAATTATATCCGATCGGCTGCACCGTGGCGTTGTAGGATATCAGGCCGTTCTGCGCAGATACCAGATCGGAAAAATCTTCTCCGTTGATGGTGACCGTGCTGTTCTTCTCCACCCGGAACTGAATATTGTATACCGCCGTGGAAACTTCCGCATATCCGCTGTTCGGTGTGACCAGGATCAGCGTCGATTCCGGGATATCCACTTCATAGGAAATCTGATCCATCTGGATATGCTCGCCGGCCGCGGTCACCAGATAAGGGGTAATGGCCGCCGAGACCGACGGATCGGTCACGCTCTGAGAGTTTTCATACCAGATATAATCGGGAACTTCAATGATGGCATACCCGCCCGTCACCGTGAAGGAACGCCGCAGTTCCTTGATATAGATGCTCTGTCCTTCTTCTCCCGGGATTTTGACCGTATGGGCCGCATAGTCCCCCAGGATGGACGGGGATATCTCCACCAGCTCTGTCAGAGGGGCTGGACGGTTCCGCTCCGCGAGGGGGCGGAAGAACCAATGATACGCGCCGAAGGCCGCGGCCGCAAGCATCAGGAGCAGGGCGGTGCTTTTCAGGACCCGCGCCGACAGGAGATGCCTGGTGATACGGATCTTCTCCTCCGGCGGATGCGACAGACTGCCGCGTTCTCTGCGGGCCTTCCAGGTTTCAGCCATCAGATGAGGTTCACAGGGGCTGTTCCTCAGGCGCGTATCGGCTGCCGCCTCGGGCGGCGCCGCGTCCGCGGAAGCGTCCCGCTCCGCTTCATCCGCCTCCGCATCGTCCCTTCCATAGGAGAAGCGTGCCGTGGGGTCATTGCCGTACTGTGTGCTCCGAAGTCTGCGCTGGCCGATGCGGCCGCGGTCCTTCCGCTTCTGCAGCAGGATCATCTCTTCCGCAAGCAGATCCCGCTCGTCCTCCCGGGAGGCGCTTTTCCCTTCCTCATCCATCCGGATATATTTTTTTGCAGGCGGCGCCTTCTTCAGAAACGATGCCACTTCTTCTGCCCGCTGCATGCCGGAAACGGTGCTTTCCGGCTCCAGTGCGGTTCCGCAACGGTAGCATTTCGGAAAACTGCTCCTGTTCCAGTACCCGCATTTGGGACATTTCATCCGCGGCTGCCTCCTTCAAAAAATCACATTTAGTTATAATTCGTAATAAAATCGAAAACTCCTTTTTATTTCCGTAAAATTTCGTAACAGGTGCGGGTCCGTTTTCTTTTGTTCCGATTTATGGTATACTGTGGCGGGAAATTTTCTCCCGCGAATTTTATGATGCACACGCACGGTTCGCCGTGCTTCGGAGTAACAAATGAAACTGGCAGAGCTTCTGTCTCCCGCAGATATCCGGAAAGCCGGTATCCCTTCCCTGGAGGAGCTGTCCGGCGACATCAGGCGCACGATCATCGAAACGGTCCCAAAGACAGGCGGACACCTTTCCTCCAATCTGGGCCTGGTGGACGTAACCGTAGCGCTCTATCATGTATTTGATTTTTCACGTGATAAGCTTCTGTTTGACGTCGGTCATCAATGCTATGCGCATAAGCTCCTGACCGGAAGAGCGGAACGGTTCGGAACGCTGCGGCATGAAGGCGGACTGTGCGGTTTTCCCCGGACGGAGGAAAGCCCCTATGATCTGTTCAACACCGGACACTCCTCCTCCGCGCTCTCCCTGGCGCTCGGGCTGGCGCGTGCGCAGGCGCTTCAGGGAAAAACGGATCATATCGCCGTTATCGTCGGAGACGGCGCGCTGACCGGCGGCATGTGCTATGAAGCGCTGAATGATATCGGCCACGCGAAGCTGCCGCTGATTATCGTACTCAACGATAATGAAATGTCGATCTCCAGGAATGTGGGCGCCATGTCGGAGTATCTCACCTTCATGCGGCTGAGCAAGGGCTGGCAGCGGATCAAGCACACCTTTTCCAAAGCGCTGCTGAGGGTGCCCCTCTGCGGCCGAAAACTGCACGATCTGTTCCAGCGCGGCAAGGATCATATCCGCAATATCTTCGTCAACGACAAATTCTTTTCCTCCCTCGGGATCCGCTATATCGGACCTGTGGACGGGCACAGCATCGGGCAGCTGTCCTCGGTTTTTGAAAGGGCCTCCCATCTGAACGAACCGGTGCTCATCCACGTCATGACGCAGAAAGGCAAAGGATTCCCCCCCGCGGAAGCCGACCCGGAGCACTACCACAACGTCCCGCCCGCACAGGCGGGCACGGACGCGGAAAGCGCCGCCCTTCCCCGGCTCTCCTTCGGGGAAGAAGCCTGCCGCACGCTCTGCGAAGCAGCCGAGCGGGACGGAAACGTGGTGCTGATCAGCGCTGCCATGCTGCGGGGAACGGGCTTTCAGGGGTTTCAGACGCGCTTTCCCGCGCGGACTTTCGACGTGGGGATCGCCGAAGAGCACGCGGCTGCCCTCGCGGCCGGCATGGCAAAGGGCGGTCTCAGACCCGTGGTCGCGATTTATGACACCTTCCTGCAGCGCGCGTACGACCAGATCATGGAAGATGTATGCGCGCAGAAGCTGCCCGTCGTTTTCATGATCGATCATGCGCAGATCGTCGGTCCGGACGGGATGAGCCATCACGGCATCTACGGCGCCAGCTACCTGCGTACCATTCCCGGTCTCACGATCCTCCAGCCCCGCTGTCCCGCGGAAATGCGGCAGATGCTTCTTCACGCGCTGTCCTCGGACAGTGCATACGCGATCCGCTATCCCAAGTGCGCCGTCGAATTTCCTCCCTATCGCGCGTCCTTTCAGCCGGGGATCTGGGAAGAGATGCGTCCCGGCAGGGACGCGGCGATCCTCGCGGCCGCGGAAATGACCGGAACGGCGCTCCGGGTATCGGACCGGCTTGAAAAATCGGGGCTCCGGGTCCGGGTGGTCAACGCGTCCTCCCTGCGCCCGCTCGACGAAGAGACGCTCCGCCGCCTGCAGGCATCCGGAACGCCGTTTTTCACGCTGGAGGAAAACGAGCGCAGCGGCGGCTTCGGAAGCGCCGTGGCAGAGTGGTGCGTCTCGTCGCACGCCGCTCCGCCGCGGGGCATTTTCGCGCTTCCGGACGCCTTTCTCCCGCACGGGGACCGCGGCGCCATCCTGAAGCGCTGCGGGCTTGATGAAGAAACGCTTTCCGATGCGATCGCGAAGGAGCTGAAAAAGTGAAGGAGAGAGCCGATATCCATCTGGTCAGAAACGGGCAGGCGCTAAGCCGCGAAAAAGCGCAGGCGCTGATCATGTCCGGAAAAGTATACCTTGCCGAGGTGCGCATCAACAAGGCTTCCGAAACCGTCCCGGAAGACGCGCAGCTGACCGTCCGCGGGGAGCAGGATTCCTTCGCCAGCCGCGGAGGACACAAGCTGGAAAAGGCCATAACCGTATTCCGTCCCTCCGTGGAAGGCACGGTCGCGATGGATATCGGCGCTTCCACCGGCGGCTTTACCGACGTGCTGCTCCGCAGCGGCGCAAGGCACGTGTACGCGATCGACGTCGGGTACGGCCAGCTGGACTGGAGGCTGCGCAACGATCCGCGTGTCACGGTCATGGAGCGCACAAACGCCCGCTTCCTGACCCCGGAACAGTTCCCCCTGCACCCCACGCTGACCGTGATGGACGTATCGTTCATCTCCATCCGTCTGATCCTGCCGGTCGCAGCCGCGATCATGGGCGGGGAAGGTCAGTTCCTTACCCTGATCAAGCCCCAGTTTGAAGCCGGAAGAGAATCCGTAGGCAAGCACGGCATCGTCCGCGATCCGGACGTGCACCGCAGGGTGCTGGCGGAGATCCGGGATTTTTCCGTACAGATGCAATGGTGCATGTGCGGCGTCACCTTTTCCCCGATCCGCGGCGGTGAGGGGAACATCGAGTTTCTGGCCGATATCCGCAAAACGGGAGTTCCCGTCAGCGATGAGGAAATTGCACGGATCGTGACCCAGGCGCATCGGGAACTGGCAACCTGACCGCGCCGGAAAAAGGAGCTTCCATGATGTATGACACGGTAGTCGTAGGCGCCGGGCACGCGGGCTGTGAAGCCGCGCTCGCCTGCGCCAGAATGGGATTTGAAACGCTTTTGCTCACCCTCAATATCGAGTCGATCGCCCTGATGCCCTGCAATCCGTCCATCGGCGGCACCGGCAAGGGACATCTTGTGCGCGAGGTGGACGCGCTCGGCGGGGAAATGGCGCTCGCCGCGGATGACGTTACCCTGCAGAGCCGCATGCTCAATACCGCCAAGGGGCCCGCGGTGCATTCCCTGCGCATTCAGGCGGACAAACGGCAGTACCACACCCGGATGATGCGCGCGCTCTTTGCGGAAGAGAAGCTGACCGTCCGCCAGGGGGAAGCGGCCCGCATCGAAACCGTCAGCGGCGAGGTGCGCGCCGTCGTTACGCTGACCGGGGACAGGATCGAGTGCAAAACCGTCATCCTGTGCACCGGCGTGTATCTGAAAAGCAGGATCATCATCGGGGAAACGTCGTGGAACGCCGGCCCGCAGGGCCTGCTTCCCGCCAATTCGCTCTCCGCTTCTCTTGAGGATCTCGGATTCCCGCTGCGCCGCTTCAAAACCGGCACGCCCGCGAGGGTCGCGGAAAACAGCATCGATTTTTCCAGAATGGACGTGCAGCGCGGGGACGAACCGCCGGTTCCCTTTTCCTTTCTCACGGACGGGGGCGTCGTCAACCGCGCCTGCTGCTATCTGACCTGGACCAACGAAAAGACGCACGAGATCATCCGCCGCAACCTGGACCGCGCGCCGATGTTCACCGGCGCGATCACGGGCATCGGGGCCCGCTACTGTCCCTCCATCGAAACCAAGATCGTCCGCTTCGCGGATAAGGACCGGCACCAGATTTTTCTGGAGCCGGAAGGGGATCATTATCCCGAATGGTATGTGCAGGGCATGTCCACCTCCATGCCGGAGGACGTGCAGCAGCAGATGTATCAGACCATTCCCGGGCTGGAACACTGCCGCATCACAAGGCTGGCCTACGCCATCGAGTACGACTGCATCGACCCGACCCGCCTCTCCCCTTCCCTTGCGTCCCTCGAAATCCTCGGTCTCTTTTTTGCCGGGCAAATCAACGGCACCTCCGGCTATGAGGAAGCCGCGGCACAGGGCATCCTTGCCGGGATCAACGCGGTCAATTATCTGAAGGGCCGGGACATGCTGGTGCTCCGGCGTGACGAAGCCTACATCGGCGTGCTGACGGACGACCTGACCACGAAGGGAACGGACGAGCCCTACCGCATGATGACAAGCCGCGCGGAATACCGTCTGCTCCTGCGCCAGGACAACGCGGACCTGCGCCTGACCGAAACCGCCCACCGGCTGGGCCTTGCAAGCGACGAACGGATGCGCCGGCTGGAAAAGAAACGGAAGGAAACCGAAGCCATTCTGCATTATCTGCGTGAGGAGGGCCTGGAAGCGGAGCTTCGCAAGCCGGACGCGCACCTGACCCTGCCCGATGGCATGGCATACGGCGAAAACGCGCGCCTCGAAGCCGAGATCCAGGTAAAATATGAAGGGTATCTTGCCAAGGAAGCCGCCCAGATCGCGCGCATGCACGCCATGGAAGACCGTCTGCTGCCGCCCGATACGCCTTATGAATCCATATCCGCCCTGCGTCTCGAGGCGCGGCAGAAGCTTGCGGCGCAGCGTCCGCGTTCCCTGGGGCAGGCGTCCCGCATCCCGGGCGTATCCCCCGCCGATGTATCCGTGCTGATGATCTGGCTGATGCGGAATCCCGCGCTTTGATTCTTCGTTCTCCCGCCCGGAACCCGTAACCGGAACTTACTTTTGCCGGAAAAAAAAGATTGACAAGCACCCGCACGGCAGCTATAATATTGCTCGGTCACGATTGGAGTGATGAGCTTTGCTGTTGGATGTTTCAAGAGCGATTCTTTCGCAGGGTGAGGAATTTTCCTTCACGCATCACGAAGAGATCGAGCCGCAGGACATTTTCGGTGAGACCGTTACCTTTGACACCGCGCAGCTTGTCGGCACATTCCGGATGGAAGGGGATTCCCTCCTGATCCGCGGAACGCTGAAAACTGTCGCGCACGGCCATTGCGCCGCCTGTTTCGCACCGGTGGATTATCCGACGGAAGCCGGGTTCGACGAAGTGTTTCACCGGCTCAGCCGCTGGGAAAAAGCGGCGGAAAGCGAGCGGGAGGAGGATCCGTTTGAGGATCATCCCGTGTTCGAAGGTTCCCGGGTGGATCTCAGTCATCTCGCGATGTCCCTCACCGTACTGAACCTGCCCATGCGGTTCATGTGCACCCCGATCTGCAATGCGATGAAAGCGATCCGTGACCGCGAAAACGAAACTGACGATTGCCAGAAGGAATTGCCTGACCAGCATCCTTTTTCGGCATTGCAGCAACTGCTGACAAAGGATGAGGAGGTGTAGATCATGGCTCTGCCAAAAGAGAAAGTATCGAAAGCAAGGGGACGCAGCCGCCGCGCGAACTGGAAACTGGAAGCGCCTGCTCTGGTTGAGTGCACTCAGTGCCATCAGCTGAAGCTTGCTCACCGCGTATGCAAATTCTGCGGTTATTACGACGGCAAGCAGGTTGTCCAGATCAAAGAAGCGAAGGCCAACGCGTAAGCAAAAAACCACAGTCTGAGAAGGGAAGCAGTACGCGCCGCGGAACCGGCAGAGAGAGCGGTCCCCGGCTGAAAGACCGTTTCGGGAAAACGCGCGGAAGTCGTCCCGGAGACTGACAGGTGAAAATCAGTAGTCTGTCCGTTGACGCGCGTTAAGCGTCATTGAGGCGGCGAATGCCGCGAAATAAGGTGGTACCACGGAAAGCTCCGTCCTTTGGGACGGAGCTTTACTATATCATTTGGAGGCTGTCATGAGCGAATTCGATATGGAAAAAGTATACAATCCCTCATCCATCGAGAACACGACCTATGAACGCTGGGAATCCTCCGGGGCGTTCACCGCGCGGCGCGAGCCGGGGCGCAAACCCTTTACCATCGTCATGCCGCCTCCCAATGTAACCGGCCAGCTGCACATGGGGCACGCGATGGACTGCGTGCTGCAGGACTCCCTGATCCGTTTTCACCGGATGCGGGGAGAGCCGACCCTCTGGCTGCCCGGCACGGATCACGCGTCGATCGCGACCGAGGTAAAGGTGGTAGAGCAGATCCGCAGGGAAGGACTGAGCAAGGAAGCGCTGGGACGCGAAGGCTTTCTGGAGAGAGCCTGGGCCTGGAAGAGGGAATACGGCGGAAGGATCACCCGCCAGCTGCGGCGGCTCGGCGCGTCCTGCGACTGGACGCGGGAGCGCTTCACCATGGACGAGGGCTGCTCGAAAGCCGTCAACGAGGTCTTTGTGCGTCTCTATCGGAAAGGCCTGATTTACCGCGGAAACCGGCTGGTGAACTGGTGCACCTGCTGCAATACCTCCATCTCCGACGCGGAAGTGGAATATGAGGAGCAGGACGGCCATTTCTGGCATCTGCTGTATCCGGTAAAGGAAACCGGGGAGATGCTGGAACTGGCCACCACGCGGCCGGAAACCATGCTCGGCGACACGGCGGTCGCCATCAACGGGGACGACCCGCGCTACGCGCATCTGCACGGCTGCCATGTGATCCTGCCGCTGCTGAATAAAGAGATCCCGATCGTGCTCGACGAACACGCGGATATGGAAAAGGGTACCGGCGTGGTGAAGATCACGCCTGCCCACGATCCCAACGACTATGAAGTGGGCGAACGCCATCAGCTGCCGCTGGTGCGCGTGTTCACCTACGAAGGCCGGATGACCGGAAAGGAAGACCGCGAAAAGGCCGAGGAGGCAAAACGGAGCGGAAAGGCTTCCGTGAACGAACCCGAAGTGCTCGACTGCGGCAAATACGCCGGCATGACGTGTCTTGAAGCGCGCAAAGCGATCGTGGCCGATCTGGAAGCGGCGGGTTTCCTGAAAAGCGTGGAGCCGCTCCGTCACGAGGTGGGCACCTGCTACCGCTGCCACAGCGTCATCGAGCCCATGGTGTCCCGGCAGTGGTTCGTGAAAATGGCTCCGCTCGCCAAGCCCGCGATCGAGGCAGTCAAAAACGGCGAGACGAAATTCGTCCCGGAGCGCTTCGCCCGGAATTACCTGAACTGGATGGAGAATATCCGCGACTGGTGCATCAGCCGCCAGCTCTGGTGGGGACACCGCATCCCGGTATGGTACTGCGACGAATGCGGCGAAATGACCGTATCCGCCCAGCCCCCGAAATGCTGCGAACACTGCGGCAGCGAAAAGATCCGGCAGGACGAGGACGTGCTGGACACCTGGTTCTCTTCCGCGCTCTGGCCGTTTTCCACGCTCGGGTGGCCCGAAGAAACGGAGGATCTCAAATACTTCTATCCGACCAGCACGCTGGTCACCGGATATGACATCATCACCTTCTGGGTGTCAAGGATGATCTTCTCCGGGATCGAACAGATGGGACGCACTCCCTTTGACAGGGTGGTCATCCACGGCCTGGTGCGGGACGCGCTGGGCAGAAAGATGTCCAAATCCCTCGGCAACGGAATCGATCCGCTTGAAATCATCGACCAATACGGCGCTGACGCGCTGCGTTTCTCCCTGGTGCTCGGCATCAGCCCGGGCAACGATACCCGCTTCAGCACGGAAAAAGTGGAAATGGCGCGGAATTTCGCGAACAAGATCTGGAACGCCAGCCGCTTTGTGCTGATGAACATGCCCGATTCGGAGCCCGTGATGGACGAAAGCGCCCTGCGCCTGGAGGACAAATGGATCCTGACCCGTTATCAGGATGCTGTGCGTCAGGTGACCGCCAATTTCGAGGAGGCGGATTACGGCCTGGCGGTGCAGCGGATTTACGATTTCGCCTGGAGCGAATTCTGCGACTGGTATATCGAGCTGAGCAAAAACGCGCTGCTCGGGGATGATCCCGTACGGAAGGAAACCGTGCAGGCGGTGCTCGTGCATGTGCTTTCCGGGCTGCTGCAGCTGCTGCATCCGGTGATGCCCTTCCTGACGGAGGAAATCTACGGCCGTCTGCCGGGAAGAAAAGGCGCTTCCTGCATGCTCAGCGCGTGGCCCGCCCCCGTACAGACGCTGGATTTCCCGGAAGAGTCCGCCCGGATGGAAGGCGTCATGGAGATGGTGCGCGCCATCCGCAATCTGCGCAGCCAGATGAACGTACAGCCCGGCCACAGGGCAAGGCTGATGGTGCACGCGACTGCCGGATGGGAAGAAGTGCTCTGCGCGCAGGAACGCGCCTTTGCCCGGCTGGCCGGCGTCAGCACGCTGTCCCTTCTTGCTCCGGATGAAAAACCGCAGGAAAAAACGGTCAGCGCTGTCTGTCAGGCCGGTGAAATGCTGATCCCGCTGGGCGAACTGGTGGATATCGCCGCCGAAGTGAAACGGCTGACAAAGGAAAAGGAAAAACTGACGCAGGAAATCTCGCGCGGCGAAGGAAAGCTCTCCAACGCCGGCTTCCTGGCCAAAGCGCCCGCGCAGCTGGTGGAAGCGGAGAAAGAGAAAATCGCGAAGAACCGGCAGATGCTTGAAACCCTGGACGCGCGCCTGCGCGAGCTGCAGGAATAACCCATCTGGAAGCATCCGTCAAAGGCCCGATACAGGAAACCATGGAAACGATACAGGAAAAAACCGCAGATTTTCATCATGAACCGGTCATGCCGGAAGAGATCCTGCGTTATCTCGCGCCCGCTCCGGGGAAAATTTTTGCCGACGGCACCCTGGGCGGGGGCGGGCACAGCGCGCTGATCCTGCGCGAACTGCACGGCCGGGGTCATCTGTACGGCATCGACCGGGATCAGGACGCCATCCTCGCCGCCTCTCAACGGCTCGGCGGGGATCCCGCCTTTACCGCGCTGCACGGCAATTTTCACGATGTCCTCACGCTGCTGCCGGAAGGAATCGCCCTGGACGGCGGGCTGCTGGACCTCGGGGTTTCTTCCTGGCAGCTCGACTGCCCGGAGCGCGGGTTCAGCTACCATGAAAACGCGTATCTGGATATGCGGATGGACCGGAGCCGCGGCGTTACGGCGGCCGAATACCTCGCACAGGTCAGCGAAAAGGATTTTGCGCGCGCGCTGTATGACTGGGCGGATGAAAAATGGGCCGCCCGGATCGCCAAAGTGCTCTGTGAAAAAAGAAAGGAAAAGCGCATCGAAACCACCGCGGATCTGGTTGCCGTCGTAGACGCGGCGATACCGGCCGCCGTGCGCCGGAAAGAGGAAGGGCACAGCGCCCGCCGGACCTTCCAGGCCGTACGCATCGCGGTCAACGACGAAATCGCTCCGCTGGAAAAGGCGCTGCGCGACTGGGTGTCCCTGCTCAGACCCGGCGGCAGACTGTGTGTGCTTTCGTTCCATTCCATTGAAGACCGCGTCGTCAAAAACACGTTCCGTTCCCTCCAGAATCCCTGCGTCTGCCCGCCGAAAGCGCCTGTATGCACCTGCGGGCGAAAGCCCCTCGGAAAAGTGCTCGGTGGCGGCGCCATCAAACCGCAGAAGCAAGAAATCACGCTTAATCCCAGAGCGCACAGCGCCATCCTGCGCGTATTCGAAGCGTTCTGAGCTTCGAACCCATAACACGTAAAAAGAGGAAAGATATGAGACTGGATAAATATCTGAAAGTATCCCGCATCATCAAACGCCGCACGGTTGCGAAGGAAGCCTGTGACGGAGGCCGTGTCAGCATCGGCGGCAGGATCGCCAAACCCGGTACCGAAGTGAAGGAAGGCGATATCCTGGAGATCCGCTTCGGTTCCCGTCTTGGGCGCTACCAGGTGACGGAAGTCCGGGAAGTAACCAGGAAAAACGAGGCTGCCGAAATGTACCGGGTCCTGTCCGAGGACGAAGGTATGGCCGCAGAACGCGGCGAATAGCGCCGCGCGATGAAAGCAAAGCTTTGGCTGCTGACGCTTCTTTTCTCCGGTATCCTGCTGCTCTGCTGCAGAGCTTTCTCGGAGGAAGCGAAAGACATTACCCGAAACTGCCGCATCATTCCGGGTGACGGACGGGAGCAGGCGGACAGATTGACGGATGATAATCCGTACACCTTCTGGCATTATCTGGGGGAAGGAAACGGATTCCTGACCGCCGAGGCGTTCTCCGGCCGGAAAATAGCGCATGTTACGATCCGTTTTACGCAGGCCCCCGGCGCATGGTGCCTGCAGATCCCGGATGAGAACGGGAACTGGCTCACGGTATATGAGGATCGTCACGCGTTCCTGCATGCGTTCGGAAGTCTTCCCGTTCCCTCCGGTACGGTCAGGCTGGCATCCCTCGATCCTGCCATGCTGGAAATCTCGGAGATCCGTTTTTATACGGAAGGCGAACTTCCTCCGTCCGTACAGGTATGGGAAGAGACTCCGGAAAAAGCGGACATCCTGTTCCTGGCCGCCCACGCGGATGACGAACTGATTTTCTTCGGCGGGGCGATTCCTGTCTACACGGCGCAGATGCAGAAAGCCGTTGCAGTCGCATACCTGACAGACTGCGGGCTTGAGCGCCGTACGGAGCTTCTGAACGGCCTGTGGTCCATGGGAGTACGGAATTATCCCATTCTCGGACCCTTTCCCGATCAGTATAAGAAGAGTCTGGAAGAGGCATACGAATACATGGGCGGAGAAAAAGCCGTCAACGACTGGATCATAACGCTTTTCCGCCGTTACCGGCCCGAGGTCGTCGTCACGCACGACATCGGCGGCGAGTACGGGCATTTTCAGCACATTGCCGCGGCGAGAGGCGCACTGGCCGCGTTTGATCAATCCGCCGATGAAGCAGCCTGTCCCGATTCCGCAGCCGTGTGGGGCCCATGGCAGGTAAAAAAGCTGTACCTGCATCTGTGGCCGGAAAACCGCATCCGTCTCGACTGGTCCAACCCGCTTTCTTCGCTGAACGGTCTGACGGGGCTCGAAGCAGCCGACCGCGCGTTCCGCTTTCACCGATCCCAGCAGAACAGCCGAATGAGTGTGCGCTCAACGGGCGCGGATTACGACAACACGCTCTTCGGCCTCGCACGAAGCACCGTCGGTCCGGATGAGGAGGGCGGCGACTTTCTGGAGCACATCCATACATCATCCAACTAAAGGAGGCAAAAAAATGAAGTTTCTGGGCTATGAAGCACCGCTCGGCATTTCCGTTTCGGGCCATTCGGCGGACGCGGTCCATCGCTTTGCGGAAGCCGGGTTCACGCATTTTGAGATCGGCATCCCGCGCTCTGCCGGAACGGAATCTCCCGTCCGTTCTCCGGAGGAAGACGCGAAAGCCGCCTGCCGCGGACAGGAAGAGCGGCTGGTTTCCCTGAAACAGCCCATGGCGGACGCGGTGGAAAAGGAAAACCTGCGCGTATGGAGCGTACACCTCCCGTTCGGACGCGGCTGGGACATCGCGCACTACCTCGAATCGGAGCGGGACGCCGTTGTCGACTCCCTGAAACGGGTCATCCGTCTCACCGCCGCGTGGCATCCGCGCGTGTACGTGCTGCATGGCTGCCTTGAACCGGTGGCGCCGGAGCAGCGTCCCGTGCGCATCGCGCGTTCCATCCGCTCCCTGCGGGAACTGGACGAATACGCGCAGCACTTCGGCGCGCGGATCGCGCTGGAAAACCTGCCGCGCAGCTGCCTTGCGAACAGCTCCGTGGAGACGCGCGCCATGATGGCCGCCGCGTCCGTTCCCATCTGCTTTGACGTAAATCACCTGCTCGGGGATACCCATGCCGCGTTCCTCGACGCCCTGGCGGATCAGATCGTCACCACGCATCTGTCCGATTATGACGGCATCGACGAGCGCCACTGGCTTCCGGGGGAAGGGATCGTGCCCTGGCGCGAGCTGTTTCTGCGTCTGATGGATTCGGGATACCGCGGTCCTTTCCTGTTTGAACTGCGCGTCGGCGAAAAGGGTCCCTATGAACCGGACGAGATCCTGCGCTGCTTCGAACGCGCACTGCAGAAGTAACGGGATACGGCCATGAAATTCAGTCTGCGCGCCCGCTATTTCATTTCATTCCTGCTGATCCTGATCCCCGTCCTGCTGTTTCTGACGGTTCTGTATGTAACAAACGATGAAAACAACACGCGCTATGTGAACACCGCGACGCTCGAAAAGTTCACCTATGCCTCGCAGAACATCAACAGCGTTTTCGAAGCCATGAAAAATGAGGCGCAGAACGCGGGCGATCTGGAAAATGTGCTCAACCAGATATCCTATTCCCCCGCTTCGGCTGCCGCCGAATCAAGTCTGACCGCCTGTCTGGAAAACCTGGAAAACCGCCTGACGGTATCCGCGCAGGCGCTGCTGTATTTTCGCGGTGACCGGCATATCTACACCAGCAGCGGAAAATATCTGTACTCCGATTTTGAAAAGCAGGTTTCCGACAAATACGACCTGACCATGTCCTTCTTTTTCGGCACGATTTCCTCCAAACGGGTGCAGACCTTCCTGCCGGTCAGATCCGCAGGAAAACCGTCCGGGATCGCCTGCATCACCCCGTTTCCCGTGCGCAGCCCGGAGAATACCGTGCTCATTTTCCTGATGAGCAGCGAGATCATTCACGCCGAGTTTCAGAAATACCTGGAAATCAACGACTGTGACCTGTACCTTTATTCCTCGGATTATACCGGCCTGTACGAATACCACGGCGGCGATGTGCTGCTTCCCTTCCGTCTCCTCACCAGGCAGCTCGGCGTCGGCATCCGGAAGCTGGACGATCTCATCCTGACCACCGTCGCGGATACGCAGCGCGGTTTCACCTGCGCCATGGTCACGAAGGATCGGGTATTTTACCGGGACACCATCGCGTCCAGGCGTTTTATGACGCTTCTGATGATCCTTCTGGTTCTGATGCTCCTGCTGCTCTTCGGTTGGCTGACGTTTTTCAATTACAAACCCATCCAGAAGCTGGCCAACGACATCACCGGCAGCCGCCAGCGCCGTTATTCCTCCGACGAACTCGAACTGATCCGTTCCTCCTGGGGAAAAACCGTGGAAGAGCTGGAAGCGGCCAACACACAGATCGAGGAACTGGCTCCCCTTGTGACGCAGCAGCTGACCGATCGGCTGATCCACGGGAAAATCCGGGATCGGGCGGAATTTCAGAACCTCATCCGCTATGCGGGACTGCATTTTCAGAAGCAATGGCTCGTCGCCCTGTACGTCCTCCTGCAGAAAGATACTTCCGCTTCCGTTCCTTTTGAGCAGCTGTCTGTTTCGATACGCAGATGGCGTCCCGCGGGCTTTGAGATCATCCAGGGCGATTACCCGGAGGAAGGCGCCGTCTGCCTGATCCTGAATTTCGATTCCGGAGAAGACGCGCAAATGAGCACCGTACAGGAAGCGGCGCGGCAGCTGCTTGCGCATCTTGCGATCCGCCCGCCCGCATTGCTCCGTATCGGGATCGGCTCCGTCAGCGACGATCCGCTGCGCATGACGGATTCCTACGCGGAAGCAGCCGCCGCGGCGCTGATGCCCGCTTCTTCGTCACAGGACGCTTCACTCGCGTTTTTCCTTCCGGAAAGCGGAAAGGAAAACGAAGAATCCGAAACCCGGCTGCGGGAACTGTCCCCCATGTCCTCTTCCCTGCTTTCCAGCGCGGTGAGCCGTGCAGATGCGGAAATGGCCAAAAAAGCCCTGCTGGATCTGCTCGCCTCCGTATCGCCTTCCGCGTCCGTGTTTGTGTTCCGCTATTACGCAAGCGCGATCGCGGCGCTGCTCGTCAGGACCGCTTCCGAGGAGCGCCTCACCATTACCCCGGAAGAAACGAAAAGCCTGATCGATTTTGCCTCGCCCGGCGACTTCCGGGAATCGGCGTCCAGACTTTGCGATTCGCTCTGCCGCCGGCGTCACGAACAGATGCAGCACTCCGAAGGAGAGGAGCAGCGTGTTCTGATGACCTATCTGCTGGCCCATTACAAAGAGCCCAGCCTGTCCGTCCAGTCCGTAGCGGATGAAACGGGACTGAGCAAGGGCAGGATCGCCGCCTGCCTGCGTAAGGATATCGGTCTGAATTTCGTGCAGTATATTTCTTCGCTCCGCATGGAAGAATTCAAGCGCCTCCTCATGGAAACCGATCACACGATCGCGGAGTGCGTCCGGGAAATCGGGTATTCGGATGTGCCGAACTTCCTGCGCAAATTCAAACAGAACGAGGGCGTCACAGCCGGTGTCTACCGTGAAAAAACCCGGAATGAATAACTCCGTTTTCCGCAGTCAGCCCGTTTGCGATCCGTTTACGGAAAGGGTATTCATTCCGAACCGTATTCCTTCCAGTACCCCTCTTGCCATATCCCTTCCCGAGGTAGCACCGATCCGCGCAAGATTTCGCAGCGCCGCTTCCGTATTTTCCCGTTTTCCCAGGATCCGCAGCAGATCCGTCAGCACCTGCCCGAAATAGCCTTCCCAGGCGAGCCGCAGATAGCGCGCGCTGACGTCCGTCGTCCGCTGCAGTGCCTCTTCCGTAATGGAAAATGGCGGCTTTTTCTCCAGCGCCGCGAGCGCCGCAAGAAAACCTACGAGGATGTCATCATAGGAAGGCGTCAGTCCGGGTCCGAGCCCGATGAAGCATACCGCTTCCCCGCAGGTCAGATTCCGCATGGCTGTTTCCATCCTGCCTTTGGGCAGCAGCGTCAGCCCGGTGGGATTGTTCCCGCAGAAACGCTCCAGCTCACGCAGCTCAGGCACGTTCCGCAATCTGCCGCATCTCCCCGAAAAAACGCTTTCCGTCAGCAGGATTTTCCGGCCGTCCAGCGTCAGTTCGTTTTCCGTCAGACGGCAGGGCACGCCGATTTCCACCCGCGGCAGGCTCGTTTCCGGCCATCGGACAGCGTCCGGTACCCAGGGAAGCCCCGGCGTGAACAGGGAAAGCATACGCTCCTTCCCTTCCCCCGCTTCGAACATCACATTGACCGTACGCGCAAAAACGGAATGCACCCTTCCCCGACGCCCGCCTCTCATGGCGGGCGTCAGGCATGCGGGGCATTCCGTTTGTCTGTTCAGGTTTACTGTTTCAGCGCCGATACGCATCCGCGCGCCACCATCAGTTCCTCGTTGGTTTCCAGCGACCACACTTCCACCTTGCTGTCGTCGGCGCTGATTTTTCCCTCAAACCCGCGGACATTTTTCTCCGCGCACAGGCGGACGTCCATAAAGGACAGGCTTTCCGCCACTTTCGCGCGCAGCCACGCGTCGTTCATGCCGATCCCGCCCGTGAAGCAGATCGCGTCCAGTCCGCCGAGATACGCGGTATACATCCCGATGTAACCCGTGATATTGTCCGCGTACGCTTCCAGGGCAAGCTGTGCCTGTGCGTTTCCCTTCTCCGCCGCCTCTTCCACGTCGCGCATGTCGTTGCTGACCCCGGAAAGGCCCAGGAATCCGCTCTGCGAAGACAGCTGCCTGAGTGCCGCTTCCTGTGAGCCGTACTTTTCCGTCAGATACGGCAGGCAGAACACGTCAAAATCTCCCACGCGGTTGTTGTGGAACAGGCCGCTCTGCGGCGTCGCTCCCATGGTCGCGGCAATGCTCTTTCCGTCCAGGATCGCGCACATCGAGGAAGATCCGCCCAGATGGACGCTGATCAGTCTCCGGCTTTCGGGCGAAAGCCGCGCCATTTTCCACGCAATGTAGGAGTGGCTGGAGCCATGGAAGCCGAACCTGCGGATGCCTTCCTTTGCCCATTCCGCCGGCACGCCGTATACGGCCCTCTTCATCGGAATCGTGGCGTGGAACGCGGTTTCAAAACAGGCGATCTGCGTCAGGTTCGGATAACGTTCGCGCATTTTCCGCATCATAGCCAGGTACACGGGATTATGCGCGGGAGCGAACGGCACCATTTTTTCCATTTCGGAGAGCACTTCCTCATCGACGATCCGGCTCCCGGATATGCTGCCGCCGTGCACGGCTTTATACCCCACCGCGTCCAGCGTTTCCATCCTGACGGACACTCCGAGTCCTTCAAGCCGCTTCAGGCACTCCTGCATGGCTTCCACATGGTCCCGGAACAATCCTTTTCCCCGGTAGGTGCCCGCATCCGCGCTGACCTTGACGGCGCCTTCCGCGCCGATGTTCTCCACGCCGCCCGTACCGAGGCACTTTTCGGTGTCCCCCATTTCAAACAGCTTGAATTTGAAGCTCGTAGAGCCGAGGTTCATCACAAGAATGCTGTACAAGCCGATCACAATCCTTTATCTGTATTTGTACCTGTACACGGCATGGCCGTGTACAGGTACCGCGGGCGGGTACCCCGTACCTCCGCGTACTCCCGCCTGCGTACTCCGTAAACAGTTACCTGTATTTCGCTGCGAAGGCTTTCATGGCCTTCTGGAAACACTCCATCGGGATGCGTGCCATCCCGGCGCCGATCAGTCCGCCTTCATAATTGAACATACCGCCGTGAATGCAGGGGCAGATCCCGGTTTTCAGCACCAGACGGATATCGATGCCGGAGGGAAGCGCCTCATAATCCAGGTTCGGGATCATGTAATTCGCGTTGCGCGTGATGCAGATATTGGTCATCTCGCGGGTCTGTGCCAGCGCTTCCTTCATGCTCATGCCCCGCAGGCTGCATACGATGGGGCTTGCCGCCGCGGCAAGGCCGCCCATGCCCGCGCACTCCACCACGCAGCTGTCCCCGATCCAGGGAAGCTGATCCCTGATGGTGTATTTCGGGTTCGTGTATCTTCCCTGCATCATCGGTGCCGGGGCTGTGAACCACTGTCCGGGCAGGCCTGCCACCTTGATGCCGAACTCCACGCCGTTTCCGGCCGCCGCCGTTACCATTGTGGAATACTCGATTCCGTCCGCCGCGATGGCGCTGGCCCTGGACGCGCCCTGTCCGTAGCAGTGGAAGAAACGCGGGGTTTCCACGATGTACTTCACGGTGCGCATGATCTGCTCCTTCGGCAGATCCAGTTCGAAAAGCTGCGGCAGCACCAGCTTGTCAAACAGCAGATCGGACGCGGTCTGGCGGGTGTGGTTCTCGTCGCCCATCTGCATGGATTCCGCCAGGATCGGCTTGATCGCGACGCCGCCGTTTTTCGCGAGCATCTCACGCATCGGGGGGAACAGCACCTCGCGCATATAGCGCAGGTTCTCCGCGATTTCCTTCGAATACAGTCCCCATCCGCAGAACCCGCCCTGGAAGGGGCCTTCCGCGGGGAAGGTCGCGGCTGTGGTATGGTTGCGCCGATCCTCCACCACGTTCATCGCGACCGATTTGGTGATGATCCCGGTTCCCGCGCCTACGGTATTGTGATTCAGCGCGGAGTCGATTTTGATCTCGCCCGACCGGATGATCTCCACCGCTTCCTTCTCATCCTTTGCCCAGCCTTCAAACAGCATGGCGCTCACCATGCCGCGCTGGTGCAGCATGACCATATCCTCATAATCGATCGGCGGACCCGAATGCAGGATCATATGATCCTCCAGACCGTCCACGCATTCTCCCGCCGGTCTGATATCCACCCAGTACGGATCGTTTTCCGTCAGGCACGCGGCCGCCTGTTCGTTGGCAAGCCTGATTTTTTCCTTGATATCCATTTTCCGGTTCCTCCCATGCTCACAGGAATTCGTCCAGCAGCTCTTCCATTTCTTCCGACTGTTTGAAGGGCGGCGTCCATTCGATCTGCGTGCATTTGCAGTCCTGCTGCTCCAGCGCGTTGTAGAACAGCATGATCCCCAGATTGGCTACTCTCGGCTTGGATTTGTAAATGCCGTCCTTTTCTTTCGTCGCTTCCATCGTCTTTTCCTCCTCAGCGCAGCCTGCGCAGGATCTTTGCGCTCAGTTTCGCGCTCTCATAATTGCTGTCCGCCACGATCACGCCCGCTTCACGCAGTTTTTTCTGGATCGCCCGCTTGTTCTGCGGATCCCCTTCGCCTCCGCACACCGCGCAGATGAAGTTCACATCCGGCCTTGCTTTCATATCCTCGATATAGCAGGTAGCGGGATCCGGCGCCACGCCGGGGCCGAGGATGATGTCCATCGCGATCAGTCCGACTTCCGGGTCCGCCAGTTCCTGACGGAACCGTGCCAGACGCTGCGCCGGGTCAAATACCGTATGCGGCGCTTCCGCGGTGAAGTCCAGATCGCCCATATCCAGCAGGGTATGTTCCTCGCTCTGCTTGTGGGTTTTGAGCCGCGTCGCGTATTTGGTGTTGTCGCGGTTCGTGTGCATCTCGATTTCGGGCGCCTGGGAACGGAATACCATCAGGGTTTCCTCGGCAAAAGTGCCGCCCGTATACAGCCCGCGGAAATACTTCTTCTGCCCCGTAAACTTCTGTGCGCAGCGCGCGGCGATGGCGTCGGATTCTTCCTCCGTCCAGCCGATCTTCGCTTCCTCTCCGTTCAGGATGCGCACGCAGGCCTTCGCGGCGTCCTGCAGGTTGAACGCGCCGGTGACCCGGTGTCCCGCGTACAGCTTTTCATCCGCGCCCAGGAACACCGCCACGACCGGCTTGGTCAGCTTATCCGCCTCTTTGAGCACCTCTTCCATGATTTCCTGATCCGCCAGCATCGATACCAGGCAGATGAGCTTCGTATCCGCGTCCTTCTCCAGCCGCTTCATATCCGCTTTCATGGAAACGCCGCCCACGGTCTTTTTCAGATCGCGTCCGCCCGTGCCCAGGATGCAGGTGACGCCGCTGCCCATTTCCTCGATCAGGCAGGCCACTTCCTGGGAGCCGGAGCCGGAAGCACCGATGATGCCGATAGGCCCGAAACGGACAATGGAGCCTGCCGCCATCGCGACCCCGCCGAGCAGTCCCACGCCGGCGTCCGGTCCCATCACCAGGCATCCGCGGTCCCGTCCGTATTCCTTCAGTTCCCGCTCTTCCTCCAGCGAAATGTCCGCCGTGAACATGAACACATCCATATGACGGTCAATGGCCTTCTTCGCTTCCTTCACGGCAAACTCTCCGGGGATGGAGATCTGCACCACGTCCCATTCGCCCTCGGGAAGCTCCGATACGTCGCGGTACGTTTCCTTCCGGTCTCCGCTTCCGCTCATCATTTCCAGCGCGGCGTCATACGCCCCTTTCAGTTCCGCTTCGGTTTCGGTCTCCAGCGCGATCATCAGATCGTTCTTGGTGATGCCTTCCGGCAGCGTATAGCCGTCGTCCCGCAGGGAATCCATATTCGCCGGCGTTCCCATTCCGCACGCGGCGTCCCTGATCTCCGGTTTTTCCTCCAGCTTCAGGGCGATCCCCATCAGCATCACGGAATCCATATACCGGTTCTGCAGCACAAATACCTTTTTCATCCCACAGGGTTCCTTTCCGTTACGGCTTCGCCGTCTTTTCCCCGTCTCACCGTAACCGTGTATTTCATTTTCGGAGCGTCCGGACGGTCCGCGCGCTGATGGCATCCGACGCTGTCTTCCCGCGCGAGCGCCGCCGTCAGGGCCAGCGTACCGCAGAGAAGATCATTTTTCAGCCGCAGCCTGAAAGGCGATTCGGCGCCGTCCCCGGCTTTCAGCCGGTCGGTTTCTTCGGTCAGTTCCTTCAGTTTCCGCAATGCCGCGCGCATGCCCTCTTCCGTCCGGATCACGGCAAGCCCTTCGTTAATCTGTTTTTTCATTTCCCTCCGGATGGCGTCCAGGCTGTTTTCCATTCCTTCCGCCTCCGCCGGAACAGGCTCCGCAAGAACAGGCGCCCGCACGTTTTCGGCCCGCTTCGCGGCGCTTGTCCCCGCCCGTTTCCCGAATACCAGGGGCTCAAGCCCGCCGCTGCCTCCGAGCCGGTTCGCGCCGTGCACGCCGCCGGTCACCTCGCCCGCCGCGAACAGTCCTTCCACGTCGGTTTGTCCGTTCGCGTCGATCGTGACGCCGCCCAGTGCCGTATGCGCGATCGGAGCCAGCTCGATCCATTCCTTTTTCAGATCGATGCCGACGTTCCGGTAGCGTTCCACATACATTGGATATTTTTCGTCAAGAAGCTTTCCGTCCACCCCGGTCAGGTCCATGTATACGCCGCCGTGGGGCCCGCCCCTGCCTGCCAGGATCTCCCGGCAGATGCAGCGCGCCATCACGGCCTTGCCCACCTGCTCCGCCTGCGGACCGCAGCGCAGCATGAATCGCTCGCCCGCGGCGTTGCGCAGCACCGCGCCGGAATAAAAGAGCGTGGTGATCATCGCGGTGCCGATGAGTGCCTCAGGCCATACGGCGCCGCTGGGCTCAAACTGGATCATTTCCAGGTCGCGCAGGCGGCACCCGGCCTCATACGCCATCGCGATGCCGTCTCCCCCGGAATCGCGCTTGTTGTCGGTAAAGGCGAATATGCCGCAGAACCCGCCGCAGCACAGAACGGTGCTCTTCGCGGCGATCCGATGAAATGCGCCGTCATGGATGAGCGCGCCGCGGCACACACCGTCCCTCACATCCATTTTCAGCGCGCGCGCGTGCGGGATCACCCGCACCTTTCCCTTCAGTTTTTCCCGGTACGCGTTCAGGATCGCGGGCCCCGTTTCGTTTCCCACGGAAACGACCCTGGCAAAGCTCGAGCCCAGCGGGCGGATCGCCTCATAGCATTCTCCGTCGCGGTTGAAGGGAAGCCCGATCTCCAGCAGGGAACGGAATACCCGGGGCGCGTCGGCGCACAGCGCTTCGTCCAGTTCCCTCATGCTCTGGCCCTGCGCGGAGGCAAGCGTATCCTTCAGAAACACTTCGGGGCTGTCCCCTTCACGCACGCAGGGCGCGTTAAACCCGTGCACCCAGGGAGACGCGCCCATGCCGTCCTCGGTCAGGGTCACGCTGGCGCCCCGCTCCGCGGCGGCGAGGGCGGCTGACCAGCCGGCCAGCCCCCCGCCCAGGATCAGTACGTCGCAGCCGTCAGACATGCCAGATTCCGCCCTTTGCCATGGATCCGACGTTCTGCGAGAAGAGGCGCAGGTAGCGCTGGTAATCCTTGCCCGGGAACTCCCAGCTGAAGGCGTCCAGGCGCTTCTTCATTTCCTCATCGGAAATGCACAGGTCGATGCGCCTTGCCGGAATGTCGATGGCGATCTCATCGCCTTCCTTCACCACGGCCAGCGGGCTGCCCAGCGCTGCTTCGGGGCTGACGTAGCCCACGCTCAGGCCGCTCGTGCCGCCGGAGAAGCGTCCGTCGGTGATGACCGCGCAGGAATTGTACAGCAGCGGCTGTCCCTTGAGTTCTTCCTGGAAGGTGAACGCCGTGGTGCCGAACCTTCCCTTCAGGCCCATGAAGCGCAGCACGCAGGCGTCGCCCTCATGGATCTTCCCGGCGCGCAGCGCGTCCAGCGCGTCCTGGAGTGAATCGAACACCCGCGCCGGTCCCTTGAAGCGCATCAGCGTTTCCGGCACGGCGGCGATCTTGATGATGGATCCTTCCGGAGCCAGGCTGCCGTAGAGCACGCCAAGGCCCGGTTCCGTCATCACGGGATTGTCCAGGGAACGGATCACGTCGTGATCGTAGACCACCGCGTTTTCGACGTTCTCGCGCACCGTGTGCCCGTTTACGGTCATGCAGTCGCCGTTGAGACGGGGCAGAAGCTCCTTCATCAGGGCCGGCATGCCGCCCGCGAGGTCGAAATCCTTCACGGAATACTCGCCGCCCGGCATCAGGTGGCTCAGCAGCGGCACGGAATTGCTCATTTCATCGAATACTTTCCACCAGGGCTCGTCATATCCGGCTTCGTTGGCGATCGCGGGCAGGTGCAGGATCAGGTTGGAAGAACCTGCCACGGCCATATCCACCGCGATCGCGTTGCGGATGGATTCCGGCGTGATGATCTGCCTTGCCGTGACGCCCTCGCGCACCATTTCCATGATCCGCTTGCCCGCCTGATAGGACAGGTTGCGGATCTCGCTGGACACAGCCGACATGGAGGAGTTTCCGGGCAGCGTCATGCCCATCGCTTCCGCCATCATGCACATGGAGTTGGCGGTGGTCATCGAGGTGCAGCCGCCGCAGATACCCCAGGAATGGGAAATCAGGCCGTTGTACAGATCCGGATCGATCTTGCCCTCCGCCATCGCGCCCACCTTGTCCTGCGCGCGGATATGCACGACTTCCTTTCCGCGGAAGGTACCCAGCGGCATGTAGCCGCCCGTCACCACGATGGCCGGGATGTCCAGTCTGGCCGCGCCCATCAGATGGCCCGGCACGATGGAATCGCAGGTGGACAGCAGCACCATACCGTCAAAGAAATTGCCGTCCACGGTCAGCTCCACCTGATCGGCGATCGAGTTCCGGGACGGGATCTCGATGTATTTCGGATCCTTCAGCACCATGCCGTCGCAGATGGCCGTCGTCATCACTTCCAGCGGCAGGCCGCCCGCTTCGCGGATGCCCTGTTTGACCCGCTCCGCCAGCTGGTTCAGGTGCACATGGCCCGGATTGTATTCATTCCAGGAGTCCACCACCGCGATCAGCGGACGGTGCAGTTCTTCCTCGCTGTAGCCCATGCCCAGCATCAGGCCGCGGCGGCATTCGCTCGCCTCGCCGAATTCCCAGCAGGAACGCATGTCTTCATACTTTTTGCTCATGGTTTTCTCTCCTTTTCGATGAATGGTCCGGTCGGTCTCAGAATTCGTCTTCCATCATGCAGTCGATCACGCCGTCGATCGACTGTCCGCCGTCGATAAAAATCGTCTGTCCGACGATGAAGCGGCTCTTTTCCTTGTCGGCCAGGAACTGGATCATCGGAACGATATCGCTCGGCTGTCCGCCGTAGCCCGCCGGGATCTTGCGGTTGAAGCCCTCGATATCCCGATCGGAGTAACGGGACATGATCTTGGTGTATACCAGTCCCGGCGCGATGCAGTTCACGTTGATGCCGTACTTGATCAGCTCCACGCCGATGGATTTGGTGAACATGTTCAGTCCGGCTTTGCCGGCGCTGTAGGGAAGCGCCTTGCGCTTCACCCAGGTCACCTGGCTGTGGATGGAGGAAATATTGATGATCGCTCCGTGCACGCCTTTTTCGATCATGTCCTTCGCCGCCACGTGGCTGCAGAACGCCGCGGCGTTCAGGTTCAGGTCGATCTGGTCTTCCCAGTAATCCATCGGCATGTCCGCGAAACCGCCCTTGGGCATTTTCAGCGCGCCGCCGGCGTTATTCACCAGCACATCGATCTTGCCGAAGTGCTCGATGAATTTTCCGAGCATTTCCTCGCACTGCACTCTCTTGGACACATCCGCCTGATACACCTGCGCGTCCGCGCCGAGCGCCCGGCAGCGCTCCGCCACTTCCTGCGCGCCTTCCGGGCTCTTGTTGTAATTGATGCCTACATCATAGCCGTCCTTCGCGAACGCTTCCGCGCACGCCGCGCCGATGCCGTGGGAGGAACCCGTAATCAGAATGCTCTTTTTCATCTTTCTTCACGCTCCGTTTCATGATAGTATCCGTTTACCGTATACAGCGGCAGGAAAAGATACTTGGGTTCCTTTCCCCCGCACTCCCGAATCAGTTCCCGGGCGATGGTCACATCGTCCCTTACTCCGGCGGCGGCCATGCCGCGCACGAAAGCCCTGTCCGCCGCGTCCTGGCAAAGGCACGATACAAGCAGCTTCCGGCATGCCTCCTCGCCGCGGAAAACATCGCCCAGGGGAAGATACGCGTGCCCCAGCACAATGTTTTTTACCCGGATCGTCATCAGCCGCGCGACACTCTCCCGGTAGTTCGGCACATCCATCAGCAGCGCGCAGCCCTGGGACGCCGTGCCGCGCTGCTGCAGCGAATCCCCGCAGATCAGGGTCCCGGTCGGGATATGCCACCAGCAGCAGCTGTCGGTATCGTGTCCCGGCGTGTGGATCAGTGCCAAAGGTCCCCAGCCTTCCCCGTCACCCAGCAGGATATCGGGTTCGCAGCCCTCCAGCACTTCCGGCACCGGCGCGCTGTATGCCGGGTATACGGAACGGATCTTCCTGGAATACACCCTCGGCTCGCGCATCCGCTCCAGTGAATCCCGGAACACCGCCGCCTTCAGGGCAGGATTGAGTTCCTTCA
The DNA here is from genome assembly GCA_902796115.1 of uncultured Eubacteriales bacterium. Lineage (GTDB taxonomy): Bacteria > Bacillota > Clostridia > Christensenellales > Aristaeellaceae > RUG756. The sequence goes on along the minus strand of CADBNX010000217.1, from coordinate 6,037 downwards.
TCCGGGCCACGCCGCCCACATGATCCCCGTGCATATGCGTCAGAAGGACACAGGCGATATCGTCCATCCGCAGTCCTTCTGCTTTCAGCGCCGGCACGATCGTGTCATCCACGTTTGCCGCACAGCCCGCCGCGTCGATCAGGCAGTTTTCTTCTCCCCGTATCAGCGTCACGGCCGTCCAGCCCGCGCCGAAAGGCACCTTCAGGCGAAGGATGCCCGGGACGATCTCCTCAAAACGCGCCACTGCTCCGCCTCCTTCCGCAGGATATACCCTGCTTTTTCTTATTATATGCGCATTCAGCCCCAATTGACAGATAAATGTTGAAAAAGCGGTGAATCGCAATCTTCGTCTTGTATTTTGGGTTCGGATGATTTATAATATTTTATTATCTGTTTTGCGGGAAGGGCAGCGGCATGAAAGAGATGACAGTGCCTGTATTCATCGAACGGAAAACGGTCATGAGCCATCAATACTACAGCGTCCTGAACGGCCTGCGCGCGGCTGCTTCCCGCGCCGGCGCCAGGCTGCGTCTGATCGAGGAAGACGAAACGGAACAGCTGCGCTATGATTCCCTCCCATCAGCCGCCATCGTTGTTTCCGTCAGCATGCCCTATATCCGCCAGATCGTCACCGCGCTGCGCGGCGCGGGACGGGGCATCGTACTGGCCGGCATCGATTCCGAGCAGTTCGGGCAGGACGTATCCTGTGCCACGCCCTCCCGGCGTGCCGGCACCAGGCAGCTGGTCGATTATCTCTTCAGCTGCGGACGGGAACGTCTCGCGCTGGTCGGCTTCGGGCAGAATTCCATCAACGATGTTTTCCGCTATCATACCGCGCTCAGCGCGGCGGCCGGCCGGGGACACCCGATCCTGCCCCGCGACGGGTTCCTCTGGCAGCATGACCCGCAGGAAAGCTTCGACGCCTTCCTGTGCCGCGCCCGGGAATACGACTGCGTGATCTGCCCGAACGACATCATCTCGGTCTGTTTCATCAACGCCTGCCGCCGGGCAGGGATCCGCATCCCGGAGGATCTGTATCTGGCTTCCTTCGGCGGCATGACCGTCGGCGAGGTCTGCAGGCCCAGCATCACAAGCCTCAGCATGGATATGGTATGCGTCGGCGATCAGGCGTTCAATGTCTGGCGCTTCCTCAATTCCACGGATAACATGCGCGGCAGCGCGCTGAAAATCACCGTACCCAGCCGCATCCTGGTGCGCGAAAGTACGAACCGCATTCCGGCGGAACAGGGCCCGCTTTCCCCGGACAGCATGCAGCCGGACCGTTTCTACTACAATCCAACCATCTCCGTCGTGGTGGACCTGGATAACTGCCTCAGCCGGCGGGACGAGCTTGACATGCGCATCATCCGCTGTGTCATTGACCGTCTCAGCTACGAAAAAACCGCGGAGCTCCTGTTCCTGTCCGTTTCCACGCTCCGCTACCGGCTTTCCAAAATCTTTTCGGACGCGGGCGTCCGCACCAGGCAGGAATTCGAAGCCCTTGTTCACACGTATCTGGGAGAGGGAAATCCTTTCGGCCATGTATTGACGGACGCCTGAATTCCTCGCGGGCAATCTTGACGCAAAGTGCTTTTTTTCGTACAATATAGGCGGCGCGGAATCGGGACTGACGTCCCGTTTCTGCGAACGCACGCATAGAAGGAAAGGTACCGCCATGCCGCTCACAATTGCTCTGGACGGTCCGGTCGGCGCAGGAAAATCCACGGTCTGCGACGCCGTTGCGAAAAGACTTGGAATTCTCCATCTGGATACGGGCGCGATGTACCGCGCCGCCGCGCTGAAGGTGGTCCGGGAAGGGATATCGCCCGAAGACGCCGAAGCCGTGTGCCGTCTCGCGGAAAAAGGACAGATCCGTGTCTCCGTGCGCTATGCGGACGACCGGCAGATGACGCTGCTGGACGGAGAGGACGTATCCGCCCTCATCCGCACACAGGAAATCGGGCAGGCCGCTTCCGCCATCTCCCGCTATCCCTGCATCCGCAAAAGGATGGTGGCGCTGCAGCAGGAAATCGCCCGTTCCGAAAGCATGCTGCTGGACGGCCGCGATATCGGCACCGTTGTGCTGAAGGACGCGGATGTAAAAATTTACCTCACCTCTTCCGTGGAGGTGCGCGCGCAGCGCCGTCTGAAGCAGCTGCGGGAGAAGGGCGATCAGACGCCTTACGAAAAAGTGCTCGGGGAAGTCAAAGCACGCGATGAACAGGACATGACCCGGGAAACGGATCCGCTTCGTCAGGCGGAAGACGCGGTCCTTGTGGATTCGTCTTCTCTCACCTTTGACGAAACCGTGGAAGTCATCCTGGACACAATAAGGAAACGCCATGCCGGAAAAGAATAAAAAATCCTCCTGGTATGCTTTTGCCCATGCCGTGGCATCCTTCTGGAACCGCTGCGTCACGCCTGTCTGCTGGCACAGCCGGGAAGAGCTGAAGCAGCGGAAGGCGCCGTATATCCTGATCGCGAACCATCAGTCCTGGTCCGACGTTTTCATTCTGGCCTGCGCATGTCCCTGTGAGATCACATTTCTCGGCAAACAGGAGCTGACGCGCGGCCGTCTCGCAGGCTGGCTGCTTCCCAGGCTGCACATGATCTCCGTATCGCGTCATGAAGTGGATATCGCCGCCATGCGCGCCTGTTCGAAAACCCTGCGTGAAGGGCACGTACTGGGCATCTTTCCGGAAGGAACGCGAAAACTTCCCGAGATGATGTCCGTGGTGGAGGACGGTGTGTCCCTGCTCGCGCTGCGGGAAAAGGTGCCCGTCATTCCCGTCTACATTCACGGGAAGCCCCGCCCTTTTCACCGGATACACACCTTTATCGGCGCGCCGCTGGACATTCCCGCGGACAGACGGGACCCGAACCGGGAAAACGCGCTTTTCGTGAACGAACTGATCCGGGATACGTTCCGCCATATGCGGGACACAGCAAACGGAAAGGATAAGAAAGATGAGCAGATTGGGTGATTTGATCCACCTGGAGAGGACCCGCCAGGGCCTCACCTTCAAACAGGTCGCCAAAAAATGCGGCGTGAGCGACAAATACCTTCAGGAAGTGGAGGCCGGAACCCGGATCATCGCGGACGACCAGGCCCGGCGCATCCTGAAAACGATCGGTCTCAGGGAGCACACGGAAGCGGATTTTACCCTGGACGATATCGCGTCCACGGTGGATCTGCAGTCCGCGGTACCCCGTCTGCGTCAGATGGCCGAACAGGCGAAAAAAACGTCCGACCCGGCAAAAGAAGCAAAAGCCCAGGCGCCTGTCGCGGGCTCCATCTGGCTTGACGCGCTGTCCGGCGTGCTCAAGAACGTGCCCATCATGAACGCGGCGATGAAGTGCACAGGTCACCGCCTGCTGCCCGTCACCGACGGAAAGATCTGCGGAGCCGCGCCGGACAAGGTGTATTACTACACCGCGCCGGACGACGAGCTGCAGGGCTTCCGCATCCGCCGGGGGGATCTGATCCTCATCGTTCCCGCGCAGTCCCCCGTGGATGACAGTCTGATGCTGCTCGAGACCCCCTACGGGCGCCTCCTGCGCAAGGTAAAGGTGCTTCCGCATTTCCAGGCCATGCTGCAGAAATTCGGCGCGTCCTGCGAAAGCGAAATCAAAAATTTCAACGAAATCACGATCGTGGGCCGCGGCGTACGGCTGGAAGCGGATCTGTAAGCGGTCCATCAAAAAAACATAAAACGGAGGAAATCGACATGGCAAGGAATCAGTTCCCGTCCTTTGGCGGCGGCAACATGCAGCAGCTGATGCGCCAGGCGCAGAAAATGCAGGAGCAGCTGGCACGCACCCAGGAAGAACTCGACCAGAAGGAATATGAGGCTTCCGCGGGCGGCGGAGTCGTGACCTGCCGCATCAACGGAAAAAAGGAGCTGCTCTCGCTCACCATCAAGCCCGAGGCGGTGGATCCGGACGATGTGGAAATGCTGCAGGATCTGATCATCGCGGCGGTCAACGAAGCCATTCACACCGGCGAAAAAGAGCGTGAGGAAACGCTCGGCAGAATGGCGCCGGCCGGAATGGGCGGGCTTCTGTAGCATGTCAAACGACGCCATCTCGCGCATCGCGCTGGAGCTGTCCCGTCTTCCCGGCATCGGCAGGAAAAGCGCGCAGCGCCTGGCATACCATATCGTATCCATGCCGGAGGAAGACGTGCGGACGCTCGCTTCCACGCTCTGGAACGGGCGGAAGGCAGTCCGCTTCTGTCCCGTCTGCTTCAACTACACGGAAGAAGAGCAGTGTGCGGTCTGTTCCGACGAAACCAGGCACAACGGCCAGATCTGCGTGGTGCGCGAACCGCGCGACGCTGCCGCCATCGAGCGCATGCACGATTACAGGGGCCTGTATCATGTGCTGGGCGGCACGCTCTCCCCGATGAACGGCATAGGCCCGGACGATCTGCGCATCCGGGAGCTGCTGCAGCGGCTGGACGACAGCATAAACGAGGTCATCATCGCCACCAATCCGGATATCGAAGGCGAAGCGACCGCGGCATACCTGGCCCGGCTCATCAAGCCGCTCGGCATCCGCGTCACCCGCATCGCACACGGCGTCCCGATCGGGGGCGACCTGGAATACACGGACGAGGTAACGCTGTCCAAAGCGCTCGAAGGGCGCAGGGAAATGTAAAGATACCATGCTTCATTTTTTTCACGGCGTCATGGGCTCCAGCAAAACAGCCCAGCTGCTGATGCAGCGCTACAACTACCAGCAGCTCGGTCTGAAGGTAGCGCTGGTCAAACCCGCCATAGACACGCGTGCCGGTGTCAACGTGGTGTATTCCCGCATCGGCCTTGAGGCGAAAGCGGAAATCGTCCTTGACGCGGATACGCCCGTGCGCGAACAGCTCGCGTGGCTTGCGGTACAGCAGGCGCACAATACTTTTCAATATGTTTTCGTGGATGAAGCACAGTTTCTCACCGAATCCCAGGTGCAGGAACTGGCGGACCTCGCGGATACGCTTGAAATCTACTGTTACGGCCTGAAAACGGATTTTATGGGGCAGTTTTTCCCGGGTTCCGCGGCGCTGCTGCGCCTTGCGGAAGATATTCAGGAGGTTTCGGGTTCCCTCTGCTGGTGCGGCAGGAAAGCGACCATGAATACCCGTGTGGACGCGGACGGGAACGTCGTGCGCACCGGCGAACAGGTCGTGATCGACAATCATCAGGATTTCCGCTACATCGGCCTGTGCTACCGGCACTGGCGGGAGGGCAAATCACATGCCTGATTTTCTCCCGCCGCAGTCCCTTCTTTCTGCCGCCGTCATCCTGTTTTTGATCACGGCTGTCCTTGCGGCCGTGCTTCTCTCCCGCCTTGCCTCCCTGCGCCGCACGCTCAGGGCGCAGCGGGAAGAAAACCGGCAGACTTTCTCCCGCCTTTCCGAGGAAAACCGCGCGCTCTGGGAGCGTCTCATGGCCCTGCCGGACCGCAATGAGCTGCAGGCGCGTTCGGAAGCGCTGCTGCATACGGAACGGGACGAAAGACAGCGGCAGTCGGAACTGTACCAGCGCCGTCTGGATGACCTCGGAGCCAGGTTCGACACCTTCAGCCTCGGTCAGGAGCAGCGCCTGCGCCACATCGCGGGCACGCTGGATGAAAAACTCGGCGGCAATGAACAGAGGCTGGACGCCATACGGGAGCGTCTCACGCAGAGTCTTGCCTCCCTCCAGCAGGAAAACGCGAAAAAGCTGGAAGAAATGCGCCAGACCGTGGATGAAAAGCTGCACGCCACACTGGACCGCCGTCTGAGCGAAAGCTTCAGCCTGGTCAGCCGGAGGCTTGAAGAAGTCAGCCGCGGGCTCGGCGAAATGCGCACCCTTGCCCACGGAGTGGGAGACCTGAAAAAGGTCCTTTCCAATGTCAAAACGCGCGGCATCTGGGGCGAAGCACAGCTGGGCAGCATCCTCGAACAGCTTCTCTCCCCGCAGCAGTACCGCGCCAATGTACCCATCCCGGAGGATTCCGAACAGCGGGTGGAATTCGCGGTCCTCCTTCCCGGCAGCGGGGA
>CADBNX010000216.1 GCA_902796115.1 uncultured Eubacteriales bacterium | reverse complement strand
GGTATATTTCCGGGAGACTTTGTTGGAAACCAGCATCATCGTCATGCCGAAGATCGAAGCGAACAGGCCCACCGCGGAGGAATAGGAAAATTTCTGTCCCACGATGCCCTCGCGGTAGGTGTAGGTGCCCAGTACGTCGCCCACGTCGTACACGATGGGCTTGTAGAACATGAGCACCTGCTCCGTATCGGAGGAAATGATGCTCGACGCGCGCAGGATGATGATGAAGGCGATGGTATGCACGATGTTGGGCAGCGTGATGGAGATCGCCTGTTTCCATTTGCCTGCGCCGTCCACCGCCGCCGCTTCGTAGAGGGTGGGATCGATGGCCGTCATCGCGGACAGGTACACGATGGTGGACCAGCCGCTCTCCTTCCACATCGTGGATACGACGAGGATCCCCCGGAAATACTTCGCATTGCCCAGGAACTGGATCTTTTCCCCGCCGAGCGACACGATCAGGTTGTTGACGATGCCGGCGTTGCTGAGCAGGTCAAAGAAAATGCCCGTCACGACCACCCAGCTTAAGAAATGGGGCAGGTACACCAGCGTCTGCACGCCCCGCTTGAACCAGGTTTTGCGCACTTCGTTCAGCAGCAGCGCCAGGATGATGGGCACCGGGAACTGGAACACGAATTTATACACGTTGATGATGAACGTGTTCCAGAGCACCTGCGGGAATTTGTACCCGTTGAACATGGTATTGAAATGCTTGAACCCCACCCACGGGCTCCCCGCGATGCCGATGAACGGCTTGTAATTCTTGAACGCCATCACGATGCCGAACATCGGAAGATAGTTGAAAACGATCAGGCACACGAAAGGAACCAGCACCAGCAGGTACAGATCCCAGCTGCTGCGGATCGCTTTCCAGGTCCTCTTTCTCTTCAGCTGCCTCTCCATCCGATGAATCACCCCATGCAAAAAACATTCGCCGCCAGATCGTAAAACCGTCGTGTCCATATTATCGCTTCCCGGCAATTCTGTCAAATGCTATTTTGCCGCAATTGGAATGAACGTCTGTTTATTCTATATCTTTCGTATATTTCGCGGCTTCCCCGCTCCCGCGAACGCAGCCGGGGAGCGCAGGTTCTCCTTTCCGGAAACGGTCCGCGTTTTCCGCTTTCCGGTTCGGGCCGCACGGCAAAGCAGGCAATACGTCCATCCGCTTTTCCAATGATGTGCAGCACGATTTGCCGGAAATCGGAATTTGAAGGGGGTGGTATGGGAGGCCGCAGCCCCTCCGTATCCGATCCGCAGGACCGGTTTTGCCGGTCCGAGGAGATTTTTCGCGAAAGTGCGCTTGCCCACTGAGCGCGAAAATTCATTCCCTGCGGATTTCGCGCCCGGAAAATCTTTGATTTTCAGCAAAAGACCGAAAAATCGGGCGATACGCGTTCAGCGTATCGCCCGAAGGGCTGTGCAGCAGCCCCTGACCATCCGGCCCTGCCGTCCTTCTCAGAGAACGATCTTCTTTTCGCCCTCGCCTTTGGCGATATGGCATTCCGCCTTTTCGGAAACGCCGTTCTTTTCGATCGCAAGTTCATATTCGCCCGGGTACCCGCAGAGCGCGGCTTTGCCCTCCGCGTCCGTTTCCGCCGTGCCCTGTGATACGAAGCGATGGCGGAACAGTTCCGTAATGACGTCGTACGCCGGCTTCGGCGTATGGTCGAAGCGCGCCAGTCCGCCGTGGTAATAGTTTTCGCCGCTGGTCATGTCGCCCTGCGGCGCGAAATGCGCGTAGCCGTCCACCACGTTCCAGTAGGTGACCGCCTCCATGGACGGATGCGAAAACCAGATCGTATACAGGTTTTCGATGATCTCCGCCTGCACTTCCTCGTCTTCCTTCTCCCAGGAATAGGCGGGGATGGTGACTTCCGTCACCTGCAGCGGACGGTGGAAGGCATTGCGGTAGTACTCCATCGAGTTCCACAGCCGCTCATAGCTGTAATACGGCAGGGCGCGTTCCCCTTCGTCCTCCCTGCGGAAGAACATATGGAACTGCAGGCCGATCGTATCGATTTCCGCGCCGCCGGCCAGGGCGTCCCGGATCTCCGAGGCATACCAGGAGCGGTTTTTGCGGAAGGTGTCCCACGCGAAGCCCGTCGCCTCGTTGATGACAAGTTCCGTCTTCGGCAGGTATTTGCGCGCCGTCGCGAAGCTCCAGGTGATCAGATCGTCCTCCCAGAAGAATGGCGTGGACGCCCGGTTGTCCTGTCCGCTTCCGGTCTTGCCCGGATTGTAGCCGCACAGTGTTTCGTTGATCACTTCCATGCAGGGGATCTTGTCCGCGTAGCGCGCCGCGATTTCCGAAATGCGCTTTTCCAGCAGGCGCTTCACCTCCGGTACCTCCCGCGGCACCCACATCGGCGTCCACTGGTCGTAGTTCAGGCAGTGCAGCTTCGGCGTGATGCCCGCTTTCCGGCAGAATTCCACGCAGCGGTCCGCCGGCGGACGGCGGTACAGGTGCACGCTGCCCTCCTGAAAACGCAGCCTGCCCTCTTCCGGCTCCACGCCGTTCCAGTAGAAGGGAAGCGTCGCCTGGTTGAACGCGCCGGCGATGAGCTTCTTATATTTTTCGTTCTTTTCCGGGGTCTCCATTTCGCCGGTCATGAATATATTGGAGCCGTGCCAGAAATCATGCTTCTTGAGGCGGTAGCTCAACTTCGCGCCCGCGACGGGTTTCCCCTGCGCGTCCGTGATCCGCACTTTTTCGGCGCACTTGCGTTCTTCACGCCCTTTCGCGAGCGTCTCCTGCATCTTCTCCCTGTCCCGCGCGAACGCGGCCTTTACGCTTTCCAGTCTGGTCATGTTTTACCTCCCGTGTTTTTCTTCGGCAGATCTTTCCCGTTCCGATACCGGGTCATTTCCCTCTCTGTTATTTTATGCCAGCCTTGCTGCACTGTCAAACGGATTTTATGGAATATTCCGGACCTTATTCTATGATCCGGAAATTTCATCCCCGGATCACCAGCTTCGGCTTGATGAAGATGCTCCTGTCCTGCGCTTCCCCGGTTTCGATCTGCGCGATGAGAAGATTCACCGCGTTTTCGGTCATCGCGCTCTCGTCACAGCTGACCGTGGTCGGCCGCGAAAGGTAGCGCGTATACGCCGGCACATCGTCGAACCCGACCAGCAGGATATCCCCCGGAATGGCATACTGCAGTTTCTCGCACTGCTCGATGAACATGTAGGTGATCTGCTCGTTATAGCAGTAAATCGCGCTGCGCGGCCCCATCCGGCTCAGGAACGCGGCGATTTCCTCGCTGGCTTCCTCCGAAATATGCCCGCCCGCGCGGGCGTCCAGCAGCAGCACGTCCCTGCCCGAAACCGGCACCCCGCCGCGCAGCAGGCCGTGGGAAAAGCCCTGCAGCCGTTTGTCGTTCGCCATTTTGATGCCGCAGTATCCGAAATGCCGGAACCCGGAATCCAGAAAATAGGATGCGACGTCCGCGGACACCTCGTAATTGTCCGCCAGCACCGCCTCTCCCCGCGTGCCTTCCGGCCGCATGCCGAGAAACACGTGCGGCAGCGGATAGCGGTTATACATATCGGCGCTCCGCGGTCCGATACCCGGGCAGGTCAGCACGCCCGCCACGTTCATTTCCTCAAAGCTGTGCAGGATGGCGCGCTCGCGCTGCATATCATAGTCTGAAGACGCGATCAGCAGCTGATAGCCGCGGGCGGCGGCCGTCTGGCTCGCCACCTGGATACGGCGGGCAAAAATCTGCGTGTTCAGATAGGTCACGTGCATACCGATCGTCTTTTGTCTGGGTCCCGTCAGCAAAAAAAGCGGGCTGTCCCTTCCGATCAGGCCGTAGGTCAGAAACCTGCGCTTCCCGATCTTCCGGATCAGCCGTTCCTCCTCCAGCGACTGCATGATATTGTGCGCGGTCTGCATCGCGACGCCGCACTTCTCCGCCAGCTCCTCCGTGGTAAGAAACCGCTCACCGGGCTTCCCGAACGCGCCCGAGAGCAGCCTGTTTCTGACTTCCGCCAGGTTCTGGGCCCGCGGCTTTCTTCCGTGCGTTTCTTCCATGGTGTCCTTCCTTCCGCGCCGTTTTTCGCGCGGGGCGCAGTGATATTGTCTTCGGCAGTGATATTGCGCATCGCGCAGTTTCATACAGTGGGATAAGACCGCGCTGAAGCGCGGAGAGACGGGAAGGGGCAGAAGAGGCAACAGGCAATAGGCAAGTTCGTTTCGCTCAGAAAAAAGCTCCATCGTTCCAGGCACTTTTCACTGCGATCGTCGCAGCCGCTCCCGCTTCGACTTCGTCTCGCGGATTGCCTGTTGCCTTACCCCGTGTCTTTTTCGGAAGAAAGCTTGTTGAAGCAACAGAGATCAATCGTTCTAAGCACTCTTCACTTTTCACTCTTCTCTTTTCACTGAACGAAGCGAAGCGGAGTTCCCTATTCCCTATTGCCTCTTCCCTCTTCCTGCTCATCGGCATGCCACACGCCCTCCCCGTCCCTGCGGAACACGCTCACGCTGCAGTTCGGCACGGGGAACGGCTCCCGCATGCCCCGGATGCCGCCGTAGCGGAATCGGGCCGTCATGCAGCGCAGCATGCCCGCGTGCGTCGCGACAAGCACCTTTTCCCCGGGATGGCGGAGCGCGTATTCATCCATCGCGGCGTTGCTTCTTTCATATGCCGCGGCCACCGTTTCCCCGCCGGGGAAGGCGCACAGCTCCGGCGTTTCCCGCCAGCATTTCAGGTTTTCGGGATCATTTTCCGCGATCCAGTCGATGGTGTTTCCGCACCAGATCCCGGCGTCGAATTCCGCGAGGCGCGCGTCCGTCACAATGGGGATATCGCGGCCCATCAGGATGATCCGCGCCGTTTCCAAAGCCCTTGACAGCGGGCTCGCGTAACACACGGAAAACGGGATGTCCCGCAGTTTTTCCCCCAGGCTCCGCGCCTGTGCCCGGCCCTCGTCGATCAGCGGAAAATCGCATTTCCCCTGCCAGATCCGCCGCGCGTTGCCCAGGCTTTTTCCGTGCCGTACCACATACAGAACCGTATCGTTCATACCGCTTCTTTCCCGGCGTCCGGGCTTTCCGCCCGCGCCGATCGGCCTGCCGTTTCCTGCTGTTTCCCGCCTGCCGGGGCTTTCCCGTCTCCTGCCGTTTCCCTTTCCCGGTATTCAGACGGAGAGGCGCCGAATTTCCGCCGCATCGCCTTATAGAACGTGTTGTACAGCGCAAAACCGGACCGTTCCGCCACCTGCTGCACCGTAAGGGACGTGTTTTTCAGCAGTCCCGCGGCGATCTGCATCCGCTGCTCCTCGATATAGTCGGCAAGGGAAGCGCCGCGGCGCTCGTGCATCAGCGTCTGCACCTGGTTTTCCGTAAGCCCGAAATGGCTGCATATGGTTTTCGCGCACAGGTCCTGGTCCGTCAGGTGCTTCTCGATATAAGCGATGATCTTCCCCTCCGGGTCGCTTTCCTTCTTCCGGTATTCGGCCAGCACGTCGCACAGTTCGGACGCGTATCCCTCCAGCACCGCAAAATAATCCTTCAGCGGCTGGTTCAGATCCGGCGTCGGGAGTTCGACCGCCTTCAGCGCCTCAAAGTTCTCCCGCTTCACGCGCAGCATCACGGACAGCGCAAAATCCAGCGTCCGGTTGAAGGTTGCCGCGGTCACGCTTTCCGACGGCTCCTCCGGCATCATCAGATACAGCCGGTGAAGGCTCGCGGCCGCGTTGTCCTTTTCGGCGATGACCAGCGCGTCGTAAAGCTGCTGGAATACGGTATAATCCAGCTTCATATTCCACTCGTACTTTTCAAAGCTGGCGCTTGTGAAGAACCGCGCGGGATCCCGTTTCGCGATCGCCATATGCTGGATCCGCTTCGCCTGGGAATAGGCTTCCCGCAGATTATCCGCCCCCGCGTATTCGTCCGTCAGATAAATCTTGACCGTCTGACGGTACCGCTCCGTCCAGGTCTTCCGGAAGGTCTGCAGCACCGCCTCAGGCCCCGCCTGCACCGGAAGGATCGCCACAAACATCTTTGTGGACAGGTTCAGGCAATACACCTGATGCCCCGCCGTTTCCCGCAGCAGCTCCTCCGCGCCGATCTGCCGCGCAAGCGTATCCTTCATGCTGCCTGCCGGCCATTGGATGACCACCATCGCAAGGCAGTAACGCTCCGGAAACTCCGGAAGCGCTTCCGTAAAGGACCGGTACGAGGACGCGGTCGCCACATTGCCCAGCAGCGCCTTTTCCAGCATGCTGTTCTCAATCAGGCGCTGCTGTTCCTTCAGTCTGTCCGCCGAGACCCGGATCTCCCGGTTCATGCCGCTCAGGGACTGGTCCAGGTATTCGTAGAAGGTTCTGGAATCCGCGGCGTCCCTGTCCGTCACCGCTCTCGCCTTGTCCGACAGCCTGCGCAGGGGCAGCGTATTGCGCCAGGCAAAGAAGGCCGCGATCAGCACGCCGCCCCCGATCATGGCCGTCACGGAGTAACGGATGGTTCTGATCAGGGGAAGATTATCGCGGAATATGGTGTCCCGCCGGGCGGAAAACACAAACCGGATGCCGTACCGGGATACCGCGGAAATCGTGACAGAGTCCTCTTTGTCCTCCCCGGAAGCATACAGTACCCGCCCCGTCTGCCCGCAGATTTTTCCGCTGCCTCTTTCGGCAAATACCATCGGCGCGGCACCTTTCATCACCGTATCCAGGTCCATCGCCACAAAAGCCAGGGCAATCGGGGCCGCCGTCTGCCCGTACAGCGGAAAGGACAATATCAGGGCGTCGTACCGGCCCCAGTCGCCGCTTGTGACAGGGGCTGCGAAAATTC
>CADBNX010000215.1 GCA_902796115.1 uncultured Eubacteriales bacterium | reverse complement strand
GGAAGCGTTGGCGCTCACGCCGTACAGGCCGTTCACCAGGCCGTGGGAAATGGCCCAGTAGCTGCCTTCCACGGATTCCTTGCCGGCAACGAATTCGGGGTCGATCAGTCCGTCCGCGTACATGGCGGCCAGCGTGGCGATCACGTCTTTCGCCTCATCGGCCACGTCGCTGCTGACGACCTTGCCGTCCCGGACCACCCAGTAGGAGGTGCCGCCGGTAAAGCCGGTCGCGAGGCCATAGGAGCCGAACAGCGCCTTCATCGCGGTGAGGGAGCAGCCGTAGGTATCGTTTTCACCGTTGCCGTCCGGGTCTTCCTTGGTGAAGCGTTCCATCAGGGCCACAAACTCATCGACCGTTTTGGGCAGGGTCTCTTCGGTGACTTCCAGCTTTTCCAGCCAGTCGCCGCGGTAGATCATGGTTTTGTAGGGCATGGAGCCGTCGGGCTTGAAGGAAGGAATGACCACCATCTTTCCATCCTTGAGGGACGCCTTTTTCCAGGCCTCCACATCGCCGGCCAGATCGCCGTACGCCGCGCCGTTCATGACGAATTCATACACGTCCGGCGCGTTCTCCTTGAAGAAGTCCTCGTCCCAGCTCTTGATGACGCCCTGGTCATAGTAGCTGTTGAGCGTGGTAGCGCTCTGGGCCAGGAATACGTCGGGAGCCGTTCCGCCGGCCAGGCGGGTGTTCACGATTTCCGCGTAGTTCGCCTGCTCGATGTAGACCACTTCGATGTCCACATTGATGCCGTGCTTTTCCTTGAGCATCTGCTCGACCGCGGGCGTGATGACGTCCTTGTCGTTGTCGACCGGTCCGAACATATAGCTTGCCACGGAAATCTTTACGGGTTCATCCTCGGCCATCGCCGGGATCAGTGCCAGGGCCATCACGGCGGCCAGCACCAGGGAAAGAATGCGGATACCTTTCATGTTTTTACCTCCTTTTATTTCCCGAAAGGATGCTATCCTTTCAAAGATCCGATCATGATCCCCTTTACAAAGAACTTCTGCACAAAGGGGTACGCGCAGAGGATGGGCAGGGTCGTCACGAAAATGCAGGCCGCCTTCAGGCCTTCGGAGGACACCACCGATTCCATGTCCGCCGCGTTGGCCGCGGCGCTGGTATCCAGGATTTCCTTGGAACCGGTAATGATGATGCGGCGCAGCACGATCTGCAGCGTGAACTTGGTGTTGTCGGAAATGTAGATCAGCACGTCGAACCAGCTGTTCCAGTGCCCCACCACCAGCCACAGCGCCACCGTGGCCAGGATCGGTTTGGACAGGGGCAGCACGATCTGCGTGAAGATCCTGAAGCGCCCGGCGCCGTCGATCAGGCAGCTTTCCTCGATTTCCTCCGGCAGGGACTGAAAATAATTGCGCATGATCACCATGTTATAGGCGCTGATGAAGCCCGGCAGGATCATGGAGGCGTAGGTGTCGAGCAGTCCCAGGTTTTTGACCACGAGGTAGCTGGGGATCAGGCCGCCGGAAAAGAACATGGTGAACACGATGAACAGCGTCCAGAACGTGCGGTGCGGAAAGAATTTCTTGCTGAGCACATAGGCGCCCATGGCCGTGAAGAAGAGCTGCAGCACCGTGCCGATCACCGTGCGGATCAGCGTGTTTTTATAGCCCAGCCAGATGTAGCGGTTGTCGATCACCCGGGCATAGTTGTCCGGCGTCGCGTCCTTCGGATACAGCAGCAGGCCGCCTTTCGTGGCGATGTAGCTGGGCGACAGGCTCAGGTTCAGAAGGTGCCAGAAGGCTACCACGATGGAGGCACTGAGCAATACCAGGACAAGATAGATGAGGGTTTTGCCGACGGTCATCCGGTTCTGGTTCATACCGCGCCGCCCCCCTTCACCAGATGCCTTCGCCGCTGATGCGGCGGGCAATGATGTTGGTGCCCACCACCAGCACGAAGGCGATCACGTTTTTGAAGAGGCCGACCGCGGTGGCCAGGGAATATTTCATGTCGCCCAGGCCGTAGCGGTATACGTAGGTATCAATGATATCACCCGTCTGGTATACGGCGCTGTTGTACAGGTTGAACACCTGGTCAAAGCCCGCGTCCATGATGGAGCCGATGTTCAGGATCAGCATGACCACGATGGTGCTCACCAGGGACGGGATGGTGATGTAGAGCGTGCACTGCCAGCGGGACGCTCCGTCGACGGTCGCCGCCTCGTACAGCGCGGGATCGATGCCGGAGATCGTGGCCAGATACAGGATGGAGGACCAGCCCACGTTTTTCCAGATGTCGGTGACGATCAGCGTGCCCCGGAAATACTTGTTGCTGCCCAGGAAATAGATGGATTCCTTTACGCCGAAAAACTGCCGCAGCAGCGCGTTCACCGCGCCGTTGTTCGGGGAGAGCAGCTGCTGGAACATGCCGGCAAGCACGACCCAGCTCAGGAAATGGGGCAGGTAGGTGACGGTCTGCACCGTTTTTTTGAAGCGCGTGTGGGTCACTTCGTTCAGCATCAGCGCGAGGATGATCGGGGCCGGGAACCCGAACAGCAGCTTCAGCCCGCTGATCACCAGCGTATTCCGGACGGAACGCGCGAAGGTGGGGGTCGCGAAGGCTTTGGTGAAATTGTCCAGCCCGCACCAGGCGCTTCCGAAAATGCCCTGGCTGATTTTGTAGTTTTTGAAGGCGATCACGATGCCGCCCATGGGGATATATTTGAAAATAATGAAATAGATCACGGTGGGCAGAAACATCAGGGTGAGGGCGAGGTGCTTTTTGTATCCGGCAAAGCCGCGCAGCCAGCGCGAAAACGCGCTGCCGGTGCGCAGAGTGCTCGTACCGATCCGATTCGTTCCGCTGCCGGTCACGTCCATTCCTCCCTCTGTACGGGATATGCCACACGCTTCGAAAATCATTGTAACAATCCCAATCCGTTCCGAAAAGTGCCGTGTCAAATACAAAATGTGCTAAAACTAATATTGGAGCGGGGAAAGCGCCGGTTTATCCCGCTACGGTTTGCGGAAACCCTTCCGGTATTTCTGCGGGGTGACGCCGTAATACTTCCGGAAAGCCCGGGTAAAGGTGCTGGAATCCGTATATCCGCAGGCGTAGCAGACTTCTTCGTTGGGGATGCCCTTGTTCAGCTGGGTCACCGCGTACTGCATGCGCTGCTGCACGATGTACTGATAGGGCGTGTAGCCCGATTCCAGCCGGAAAAGGCGGATGAAATAATTGGGATGGTAATTGAACAGGCGGCTCAGCTCGTCGATGGTCAGCTCGTCGGAAATATGATGGAGGATGTACTCCTGCACGATGGTCAGCATCCGGGAATTCTGGGAAAAGCCCTCGCTTTCGCGCAGGAAAAAGTAGAAATCCTCCGCCAGCCGTTCCAGCAGCTCGATCCGTTTTTCGCGGATCGCACCCGAGATCGTGCGGATGAACGCGTCCAGGCAGCCGTCTTCCGCCACGGGCAGCCCGATCAGCCGGTTCACCCGGTATTTGCTGAAATCCACATGCAGGTACGTGCAGGCGATGTCGCCCGCCGGGCACCGCTCAACGTGATAGGGGATGGTGGAAGGCAGCACATACAGAAACCCGGGCGTCAGCGTCCGCCGCGTATCCGCCGCTTCATAGCGGAATTCCCCGGAACGCAGATAATAGATGCGCGAATAGCCCGTCGGCACGTCCTCTTTCAGTTCCCAGCTCGGCGATACGACCGTGTTGCCGTAATCGATCAGCATGCTGCACCGCCCCCCGATGCGTCCATTATACAGGGCACGGCATGAAAAGGCAAGAGCACGATCTTACTTTTTGCATATATTTTTCTCAGATCGGCACTTCGTTCCGCGCTTCCGTTTTTTATAATGATTCTGCAGCGGTACGGGGACGGGTGAGGAAGCGGAAAACGGAGGGATTGCCATGAGAGGGTATTTTGCCTGGGACGATGCGCATCTGGACGACGGGCTTTCCGTCGAGTTCCGGTATACGCAGGCATACCGGGAGTATCGGGATAAGGGGCTCGCCCGACGGGAGGCGGAGTGCCTCCGGATCGCGCTGCCCGCCGCCGCGGCGCCGGCGGCCGAGGGGGATCTGTTCGTGGGACGGCGCGTGTTCCGTCCGCTGGGCGTCGCGCCGAGCTACTGGGACGACGATACGGACGGGCTGGACAATGTGTCCTTTTACGCGGATATCGGCAGGCTGGAGCGCGTGATGAACCGACCCTCCCAGACACCGGAGCGCCGCGCGGCGATTGCGGGCCTGATCGATTTCTGGAAAAATGAAAACGTCAACGCGAAAGTAAAGGCAAAATATGACGATACCATGCGCCGTGAAATGCCAAGCGACCGCTGGAATACGGATTCGGGCGTCATTTTCGGCCTGTACCGGATGGTGTTTTCACAGCTGGATTACGACAAACTGGTGCGTCTGGGCCTGCCCGGACTGAAGGAGGAGGTGCTTGCCCGCCTGGACGGGGACATTTCCCCTTCGCAGCGCGACTTCCTGTGCGCGCTCTCCGACCTGACGGACCTTTTGGGGGATATCCTTTCACAGTATGCGGAACAGCTTCGTCAAAAGCTCGCGGAAGGCGCGGACCCCGCCTGGATCTCCCCGATGCTGGCGTGCCTTGCCCGGCTGCAAACGGGGGCGCCTTCCTGCTTCCGCGACGCGCTGCAGCTTGTATGGTTCTATTCCGCCATGACCGGCGGCCGGGATTTCGGCCGGATGGACGTATACCTCGGCGATCTGTACGCGCAGGACCTGGACAGCGGCCTGATCACGGAGGAGGACGCGATCCGACTGCTGCTTTCCTTCTACCGCCTGATGCAGGATACGGACAGCCGCGACGGGCGCATCGTGATGGGCGGAGAGGGACGGCGGAACCCGGAAAACGCGGACCGGGTGTCGCTCGCGATCCTGAAGGCCGGCATGCGTTTCCGGCAGCTCAAGCCCGAATTCTCGCTGCGGATGTACGACGGCCTTTCGGAGGAAGTGATCTCGCTCGCGTTCCGGATGCTGGAGGACGGGATGACCTACCCGCTCCTGTTCAATGACAAAGCCTCCATCCGCGCGGTGGAGAAAAGCATGCGGGTATCGCACGGCGAGGCGCTGCAGTACGGCTTTTTCGGCTGCGGCGAATATGTGATCGCCCATCGCAGCATGGGAACGCCCAACGCCATCATCAACCTGGCCAAGGCGCTTGAGGTGACGCTGCACGAGGGCGTCGACCCGGTGCGGGGCGTCCCGCACGGGCTGAACCTCGGTTCCCCGGAAAGCTTTGACACCTTTGACAAACTGCTGGACGCCTACAGGCGCCAGGTGGAGTATTTTACCGGAATCGCGGCACGCCATCAGCGCCTGGTGTACGATGCCGTGCGCGAAAACAGCGCCATGCTGCTCATGAGCCTGCTGACGGATGACTGCGTGGCGCGCGCGAAGCCGCTCGCGGGGGGCGGCGTCAGGTATCTGGCCGGCACCTATGAAACCTACGGCAACACCACCGTGGCCGACAGCCTCACCGCGATCCGCGAGGTCGTGTACGAACGGAAGCTGCTGTCCCTGCGCCGGCTGGCGGAGATCCTGGACGCGGATTTCGCCGGGCATGAGGCGCTGCGCCGGGAGCTTGAGCGCTGTCCCAAATTCGGGAACGGCGATCCCGCGGCGGACGAAATGGCCGGGATCGTGAACACCCATGTATTTGAAACGGCTGCCCGCCAGGCGGAGGCGCAGGGCCTCTCTTCCTATCTGGTAGTGATGATCAACAACGGCGCCAATGTGGATCTGGGACGGAATACCCTGGCCACCGCGGACGGCCGGCATGCGGGCACCTTCCTTTCCAACGGCAACAATCCCATGGCGGGCTGCGACCGAAACGGGATCACGGCCATGCTGCGCTCCGTGGCTTCCACGCGGATGGATCTGACCGCGGGCACGGCACAGAACCTGAAACTGACGAAGGAACTTTTCACAAAGCATCCGGACGCCGTGCGGGATCTGATCGACACCGCGTTTGATCTGGGGATCCTTTCGCTCAATCTGAGCGTGCTCAGCCGCGGCGATATGGAAGACGCCCTGATTCATCCGGAGCGGCATCAGAACCTGTTTGTGCGCGTGGGCGGCTTCAGCGCCAGGTTTGTCAGCCTGGATCCCGGAACGCAGGTGGACATGCTTGCCCGTACCCTTTACTGAGCCATGCGGGGTGTAGTTTCGGATATCGTATCTTTTTCCGTCAACGACGGGCCCGGGATCCGCACCTGCGTGTTTCTGAAGGGCTGCCCGCTGCGCTGCCGGTGGTGCCACAACCCGGAAACGCAGCGCCCCCTTCCGCAGGCGATGGTGGTTCCTTCCCGCTGTATCCGGTGCGGTGCCTGTGCCGGCTGTCCCCGGGGCGCGCGCGGGACGCGGGGAGAATACGATTCCGCGCGCTGCCTGGGCTGCGGGTTCTGTGTTTCCGTATGCCCGGCGGAAGCCTGCCGCGTCAGCGGCACGCTGATGACCCCGCGGGAAGTGCTCGCGCGGATCCTGCCGGACAAACCTTTTTTCCGCTCCCGGGGAGGGGTCACGCTCACCGGAGGAGAGCCCATGTATCAGCCGGATTTTGCGTGCGCGCTGGCCGGGACGCTGCATCGGGAGGGCGTCGGCGTGGTTCTTGAAACCTGCGGCTATGCTCCGTGGGAGAGCTATGATGCGATATCGCCCTTCATCAGCCGTTTTCTGTTTGACTGGAAAATCACCGATCCCGAAGCGCACCGGTACTGGACGGGAGCCGGAAACGGGCTCATCCGCGGCAATCTGCAAAGACTGCACGACGGCGGCGCGCAGATCGTGCTCCGCTGCCCGGTGATTCCGGGCGTGAACGACACGGAGGAGCATTTTGCGGGCATCGCCCGGCTGACGGAAGAATGCCCGCGCATCCTGCGGGTGGACCTGCTGCCCTATCACGCGCTGGGCAACGGCAAGCGCGCCCAGCTCGCCCTGCCCGCAGACGGCTTTGAGGCTCCCGGGGAGGATACCGTGCGGC
>CADBNX010000214.1 GCA_902796115.1 uncultured Eubacteriales bacterium | reverse complement strand
GTCGTCTTGCCGGCATCGATATGTGCCATGATGCCGATGTTGCGTACTTTGTCAAGCGGGTGACTTCTGGGCATGCAGACAATTTCTCCTTAGTTTCCGGCCGCTTACCAGCGGTAATGCGCGAACGCCTTGTTCGCTTCGGCCATACGGTGCATTTCTTCCTTGCGCTTCACGGCGTTGCCGGCGTTGTTGGAAGCTTCCATCAGTTCGTTCGCGAGACGCTCGGCCATGGTCTTTTCACCGCGGGTGCGGGAAAAATCCACGATCCAGCGCAGGGCGAGGGTCTGACGGCGCTCGGGCCGGATTTCCACAGGCACCTGGTAGGTGGCGCCGCCGACACGGCGGGCCTTGACCTCGACCTGGGGCATGACGTTGTTCAGCGCGGACTGGAATACTTCGCCGGCTTCCTTGCCGGTTTTTTCCTTGATCATATCGAACGCCTCGTAGCACACCTGCTGCGCGACGCCGCGTTTGCCGTCAAGCATTATCTGGTTGATCAGCTTCGTGACCACCGTCGTCCCATACACGGGATCCGGCAGCACTTCACGCTTGGGAATAAATCCACGACGGGGCATAGTGTTCCCTCCTGATTGTTGTCGGTTGCTTTCTTGAAGAACCGGTAAGGCATGTCAGCATCATGCCTTTCCCTGTGCGGGATGCCGGGCGGCTTTCAATCTCTTCGGCGGGAAATGTTCCTTTTTCACGCCGATGAGGTTTTCAGAGGGAATATCCCGGCAGTGATTCCATGGGGAAAGCAGGTATGAGCCTTATTTCTTCGGGCGTTTCGCGCCGTAGAGTGAGCGGCCCTGCTTGCGGTTCGCAACGCCTGCGGTATCCAGCGCGCCGCGGATGATGTGGTAGCGGACACCGGGCAGATCGCGTACGCGGCCGCCGCGGATGAGCACCACGGAGTGTTCCTGCAGATTGTGACCGATACCCGGAATGTAGCAAGTGCCTTCAATCTGGTTGGTCAGCCGGATTCTCGCGATTTTGCGCAGCGCGGAATTCGGTTTTTTCGGCGTCGTGGTTTTGACGCTCAGGCATACGCCGCGTTTCTGCGGGCAGCTCTGCAGGATAGGCGCGGTTGACTTGTTGACAACCTTTTCTCTTCCCTTGCGGATCAACTGATTGATCGTTGGCATGGAAGCACCTCCCATAAAATGATCGGAGCCGGATTGACGGTCTCCTCCTATAACATCTTCGCAACCCTCGAAGATATATAGTCGAATTCGGACCCCCGGCGGGGGTTTGGCTGTAAAAAAGGCGACAGCCAAGCTGTCTGCAGGGCAGACAACTGTAGAATATTATCATTTCCATTGCAAAAAGTCAATAATCTCCGGAAAAAAAGAAAAATAAAAGGTACCTTTTTTGTTTTTCGGCCTTCCGCTTATTGACGGCGGCGGGGAAGGGTGCTTATAATCCCGTAGCGGGGGGAATTCACCGGCACAAGGAGGAATGCATGAAGTTTCTTTGGAAATATGTCCGGAAGTACAAAAAAATCATCCTGGCCGGGATGGGACTGAAACTGGCGGGGACGCTCGTGGAACTGCTGATCCCGTATGTGATGGAACATCTGCTGGACAATGTGGTGCCGCGGAAGGACATCGTTCAGGTGCTGCTCTGGGGCGGCGTGATGATCCTGCTGGCCTGCTGCGTGCGCTTTTTTAATGTGACGGCAAACCGGACCGCCGTACGGGTCGCGCGGGACAATATCCTGTCCATCCGGCGCGATCTGTTTCATACCGCGCTGAACCTGTCGGGCAGGCAGATGGATGAAGTGGGACTGCCGTCGCTGATTTCGAGGATGACCTCGGATACCTATAACGTGCAGAACTTTATTCAGTCCGTGCAGACGCTGGGCATCCGGGCGCCGATCATGCTCCTGGGCGGCATCGCGATCACGCTGACCATGGACAGCGGACTGGCGCTGATCCTGTGCGTGATGGCGCCCGTGATGATCGCGCTGGTGGTGTTCATATCCTTCAAGGGCATCCCGCTTTTTGACAAGGTGCAGAAGGGAATGGACGACATCGTGCGCATCATGCGGGAGAACATCACCGGCATCCGGGTGGTGAAGGCGCTTTCCAAAGAACCCTATGAAATGCGGCATTTCGCCTCCGCCAATGATACCGTGTCAAGACGGGACATCAAAGCGAGCGTCACCATGTCGCTCCCGGGACCGATCGTGACGCTGTTTCTGAATACCGGGCTTACCCTGGTGGTGCTGCTCGGCGCGAGAAGGGTCAACGACGGCCTCACGCAGCCCGGCGTGATCCTGGCTTTTCTTACCTATTTCAACATGATCATGATGGGCGTCATGGGTCTGAACCGGGTGTTCATGATGCTTTCCAAAGCGAACGCCTCCGCCGCGCGCGTCGCGGACGTGGCGGAACTGCCGGAGGATCTGAAGACCGTCCCGGAGGAAGAGGCGGCGCGGACGGACCGGGACGGATATATCGTGTTTGACCGTGTTTCCTTCAGCTACGCCGAGGGAAAGGGCAGCGAAGCCGGAGCCGCGGCGTTTGCGGGCTCCACGCGGCAGCAGTGCCTGAAGAATGTGGATTTCACCATCAGGAAAGGCGGATCCCTGGGCATCATCGGCGCGACCGGAAGCGGAAAAACCACCATCATCAATCTGCTGATGCGTTTCTATGACGCCGGGGAAGGGCACGTGTTCGTGGACGGGAAGGACGTGCGCGCGTGGGACAAGGATGATTTGCACCGGCGTTTCGGCGTGGTATTCCAGAACGACGCGATCTTTGCCGATACGATCCGGGAAAATGTGGTATTCGGCCGCGAAGTGGGGGACGCGGCGCTTCAGGAAGCGCTCGCGGACGCGCAGGCGGCGGATTTCGTGAACCGCTACGAGGACGGCGCGGATCACGAAGCGGCGATCCACGGAGGCAATTTCTCCGGCGGACAGAAACAGCGCCTTCTGATCGCGCGCGCGCTGGCCGCGAAACCGGATATCCTGATCCTGGACGACGCTTCCTCCGCGCTGGACTACAGGACCGACGCCGAGCTCCGGAAAGCGATCGGCGATCATCACAGGGACGCCACGCTGATCGTGATCGCGCAGCGCGTTTCTTCCATTATGAATCTGGATCAGATCATCGTGCTGGACGAAGGTGAAATGATCGGAAAAGGCACGAATGAGGAACTGCTGGCGTCCTGCCCCGCCTACCGCGAAATCCAGCAGACGCAGATGGGGGAGGTGGAGTAAATGCCGCGCAGAGATACGGTCATGACCAAACCCAAGGATTCCAGAGGCGCGCTGCGTCGGCTGCTTGCGTACCTGGGAGCCTTTAAACTGCCGATCCTGCTGGTGGCGGTCATGTGTGTGGGCAGCAATATCCTGGCGCTGCTGGGACCGAACCTTGCCGGCAGCGCGATCAACGAGGCCGCGGCGGGCAGGGGAAGCGTGAATTTCGAAAAGGTGACCTATTTTGCGGTGCGCATGCTGGCGGTATACGTCTCCTCCTCGCTGCTCTCCATCCTGATCCATATGACGATGGTGAATATTTCAAAACGCGTGGCCAAAAGGATGCGGCAGGACGTGTTTGACAAACTGATGCGCCTGCAGGTGGGCTTTTTTGACCGGAACCAGGCAGGGGATATCATCAGCCGGGTGTCCTACGACATCGACGTGATCAGCACCTGCATGTCGACGGACGTGGTTTCGATCCTGACCAGTGTGATCACCGTGGCGGGTTCTCTGGTGATGATGCTGACCATTTCCCCGATGCTGTTCCTGGTGGCGGTGTTCACCGTGCCGGCATCCGTCCTTTATACCGCGCACATGCGGAAACTGACGCAGCCGCGCTTTTCGAAGCGTTCCCGCGCCTACGGCGAAATGAACGGTTTTGTGGAGGAGCAGCTTTCCGGACAGAAAACCATCCTGGCGTACGCGCATGAGGATCAGGTGGACGCACAGTATGAGAAGATCAACCGCAAGGCCGCGGACGCCTACTATGACGCGACCTCCCTGAGCATGACCATCGGCCCCACCATGGGCTTCATCAACAACATCAACCTGAGCCTGATCGCGCTGCTGGGCTCCGTGCTGTACATGAACGGCGCCATCGGACTGGGTTCCATTTCCTCTTTTGTGCTCTATTCCCGCAAGTTTTCGGGACCGATCAACGAAATCGCGAACATCATCAACGAGCTGTTCTCCGCGCTGGCGGCCGCGGAAAGGGTATTCGGCCTGCTGGATGAGAAGGAGGAGATGACGGACGCGAAGGATGCCAAAGCACTGACCGACGTGCGCGGAGACGTGGCGCTGGATCATGTGTCTTTCGGCTATGATCCCGGGAAAACCATCATTCACGACCTGTCCATGCGGGCAGAAGCGGGAAAACTGATCGCTATCGTGGGCCCCACCGGCGCGGGCAAGACGACGATCATCAATCTGCTGATGCGCTTTTACGATGTGGACGCGGGCCGTGTGACCGTGGACGAACAGGACATCCGTACGCTGACCCGGCGCAGCCTGCGGGCGGGTTACGCGATGGTGCTGCAGGACACCTGGGTGTTCCGGGGAACGATCTTCGTAAACATCGCCTAC
>CADBNX010000213.1 GCA_902796115.1 uncultured Eubacteriales bacterium | reverse complement strand
TTTTTCGGAGATCTTTTCTTCGCCCATGATTTACTCACTTCCTTTCGGTTCGTCATCCATTTTTCGCAGGATTTCCGCGATGCGCGGGGAGAGACTGACTTTTCTCGGGGGACGCCATGCAATGGATACGGCATCCGTTTCCTGCTGCAGCAGTGCGTCGCCGAGCAGTGTCAGGCCGATATTGACGGCACGGATGGGTTCATGCAGCAGTTTTTCGGCTTTCACAGGGACCAGCCTCCTTTGACAGCGGCGATCAGGGCGGCCAGGCGGGAGGCTTCTCCGTTGTTGGCCATGACGATGGCCCCGGCCTCGCGCAGGCACGCTTCCTGCAGATCCCGCCGCTGCGGGTCAAGATCGGAACCGCAGCAGGAGGCAACCACGGACAGGTGGCGTCCTTCCGACGCGGCGCGCTGTTTTTCTTCCCGGATGAGCGGCGCGATCATGCCGGCGGGATCCTCGCACAGCGCGTAACCGAGGAGAAAATCCATCAGGATCACGGCGGTCTGCGGATCGCGCGCTTCCTGACGGAAGCGTTCCAGGCGGATGGAAGGATCGATCGCGACATGGGGGCGTCCGAGAGTGAATTCCTCCGCGCCGAGGTCGATCAGGCAATTGGCGGTGCTGACGGAGGAATCCGGCAGCATATGCTCCGCGTCGAAGGCGACGTTGCCCCATATGGGGCCGAGCAGTCCGGAAGCGAGGGCGATCGTTTCCTCCGCGAGCGAGCCTCCGCAGTAGAGCCCGCGCAGATATCGCTGCGAGTGGCTCATTTTCGCACATTCGGCCTGTGCCCGGGGCAGCAGTGCGGCGAGCCTCGTTTTTTCGTCCGGGGGGGTATAATGCCTGCCTTCCAGAAGCGCCATGCAGCGCAGCGCCGTTTCCTCAAAAGTGGCGGAAAGCTCGGCGCCGCTTGACGCGGCATCCGGGGAATCACAGTGAATCAGCTGCGTTACGACCGGTTTTTTTACGCTGCGCAGCCGTGCGTAGAGCTTTTCGGCGCTCTCCTTGGCCGGGGGCTTCGAGATGATGCCGATGACCTTTGTATCCGGATCGTTTTCCAGCAGGTCAAGGGCGGCGAGGGTCGTCATGCCGCCCACCTCCCGGCTCAGATCGCGCCCGCCTACGCCGATGGCCTGGCTGACGCCGCCGCCGTTCAGGTGGATGATGTTCATGACTTCCTGCATGCCGCTGCCGCAGGCGCCGATGAGCCCGATTTCCCCGCGGCGCACCTTGCTGCACAGTCCGACGGCGACGCCGCCGATAAAGGAGAGACCGCAGTCCGGTCCCATCATCAGCAGGCCTTCCCGCGCTGCGAGCGTTTTCAGCTTTACTTCTTCTTCAATGGGAACATTGTCTGAAAACATGAACACGTTCATGCCCATCTCCAGCGCCTTTTCCGCTTCCGCCGCGGCATACTGCCCCGCCAGAGAGATGACGGCCAGATTCCTTCCGTGACCTGGCGGCATGCTGTCCAGCGACGGCCACACATCCGCGACGGCGGGGACGGAGCTGTCCTTCAGCAGCGCGAGATAGCGCTCCCGGGCTTCCGCAGCCACGGAAAGGCTTTCGGCTGACAGCGCGATGACAAGGTCATTCGGGCCGGCCGCGGCGCCTTCCTCCGTGAGCAGGGATTCCTCGCGCATCGTATCCAGGTTCATGGCTGTGCCCATGCCGACGGAAATATTGCCCACGCCGGGCATTTTTCCGATCTCGCCCGCAAGGCGCATCAGCAGCACGGAATCATAGTAGGTGTCTTTCAGTACGTAATTCTTGACAATCATATCGGATCCTCCCGGATGGAGTCACTGTTCACGGGGTGAAGAGTGACCGCGGGAGGGTACTCCGTACCCCCCGCGTGTCCCCCCGGCGCCACGACCATGCACTGCGGAAAGCCAGGCCGAGATTCGCAAGCGAATCTCGAAACTGTTTTCCTTGTGCATTGTCCTGGCGTCAAGGTATGAAAATCGCGGTGCGATTTTCCATCATTCAACGGCAAAGCCGCTGAATGATGATTTCTGCACTGAGGGTGTGCCCCCTCTGTACTCCCCTTGATTGGCATTGTTGGCTGCCATTTCCCTGCCCATGTGTTCATCCTGCTCTCATGCCTGTACCTGTATTCTCTGCTGTGCCTGCACCATGAACGGTAACCGGATGGACTGGTACAGGGAATGGCCGAAACGCGCGTCGTCGCGCCGCGGGAAATCGCTGCGGTAATGCACGCCGCGGGATTCTTCCCGCTTCAGTGCCGAGCGGCAGGACAGGGTGCCGGTGCGGCAGAGGTGAAGGGCTTCGATGCGCGCTTTCTGCGCGTGCCAGTCCCGGGCGGGAGTGCTGAGGGTTTCTTCGGTCTCCCGCAGCTGCGACAGTGCGTCCTGAAGCGGTTCGGCGCTGCGCACGGGGCCAAGCGCCCGGGAAAGCAGACGGCGGATTCTTTGGATGTGCTCCAGGAAAAAACTTTCCTCCGCTCCTTCCGCGGCGGGCAGGAAAGGGGACAGGGACAGTTCATGTGCCGGACGCGGCGCTGCATTGTGCAGGTATGCCGCGGCGCTTTTCCCGGCCAGGCGGCCGAACACATAGATTTCCGCCCCGGCGTTTCCGCCGATGCGGTTTGCGCCGTGCAGCCCGCCCGTTACTTCGCCCGCGGCAAACAGCCCCGGCACATCCGTCGCGCAGTCCGGCGTGATCCGCACGCCGCCCATGATGGAATGCGCCGCGGGGCCCACCTCGATGATGTCCCGCGTCAGGTCGAGGCCGGCATCCAGAAAACGCCGATAATACATGCTGTGATGCACGGTGATTTCTTCCTTCGGAACGCCGGTGAGGTCCAGGTATACGCCGCCGTGCTCCGATGCGCGGCCGGAGACGATCTCCTCCGCGATGAGCCGGGCCAGCTGATCCTTCGGCGCGTCTCCCTCGCTGGGGTACGCTTTCAGCACAAA
>CADBNX010000212.1 GCA_902796115.1 uncultured Eubacteriales bacterium | reverse complement strand
TTTCAGCCCGGCGCATTGGTTGAAAGCACCTTTGCCAATGCTCGTTACACCGCTGCCGATTACTGCCGTGGCAATGATATGGTTTCCGATGAGCGGAGAAAGATCAGAGTCAAAATCCCACATCGGCCCGCTGCCGCTGATCGTCAGCCTGCCGGTGAGGGGATTGAAGGCATAGGTCACGTCGTCGCCGAGATATCCGTTCAGGCTGCCAAGGGACAGAAAGAGGATACCTGCGGCATCGGCATAGTTCTTCGCTGTGGAGAGGCTCCAGCCGTGGAGGACAAGGGAGGAGGAACAGCCTTGGAAGACATCGTGTCCGCTGCCGCCGATCTCCGCTTCAGGGTTCCCGATGGTTACGCTTCCAAGATCGGAGCAATCCTTGAAAGCGAAACTCCCGATGCTCACAACGCTGCCCGGGATGGTTATGCTTTTCAGACTGCTGCAGTCAACGAAAGCGTAATTGCCGATCGTCCTCAGGCCGTTTGAGATGGTCACGCTTGTCAGCTTGCTGCACCCATCGAATGCATTTTTACCGATCCTCCTCACGCCGGCCGGGATGGTGATGTCGGTCAGACCGGAACAGAATTCGAAAGCGGCGTCGCCGATGCTGGTCACGCTGTCCGGGATTTTTACCGTACTCAGACGGGCACAGCCGTAGAAAGCAGCAGAGCAGATACTTGTTACGCCTTCGTTGATGACGGCGGACTGAATGTATGGTCTCAAGGCAGCCCATGGGACGTCAGCGCTGGATGAAAGATCTTTCGGCATATCTCCGGTGCCGCTGATCGTCAGCGTACCCGTGACCGGATCAAAGGTATAGGTCACATCGTCGCCGCAAGTGCCGGAAAGATCGCCGATGGTGCGGAAATCATAGTCGTTCTCAAGGGCATAGACCGCCGCTGTGGAGCCCTCCCAGCCGTAAATAACGGCATAATCATTGCAATTGCGAAGAAAGATGTCGCTGATGGCGGCATCCGGATTCCCGATGATCACTTTTTTCAGATTGACGCATTCATAAAAGAGGTTATTGCCGATTACGGTTATCCCGCTCCCGATCTCCGCTTCGGTGATTCTGTCTTCTCCGTCGAACGGGGAGAAGGGCTTGGAAAAGATACTGTAGTCCGGTATCATTCCCGAGCCTGAGATGGTCAGTTCTCCGCTGTCGGTCATGCTCCAGGTGATGCTCCCGGTCAGGGAGCCGCTTTCGTATGCCGCTACAGCGCCGCAGCACAGCGCTGCGATCAGCGCGGCCAGCGCCAATGCGATCCACAGTTTCCTTTTCACACATCTTCCTCCTTTTCCGTCCGGTCACGGCAGAAAGCTCCGCCGCAGGGAAAATCAGCGCGCTTCCCGTTCGATGCGGTCCAGCTCCTCGTGCACCGCGGAGACGACGAAGGCGCAGGCTTCCTCCGGGGCTTTCTTTTCCTGCATGGTTTTGTCGCGGGAAGCGATTTCCACCGTGCCGTTTTTCAGGCCTTTCGGGCTGATGACCACGCGCAGCGGGATGCCGAACAGGTCCGCGTCGGAGAACATGACGCCTGCGCTGACGGATCGGTCGTCCCACAGCACTTCGATACCCGCCGCGGTCAGATCGTCATACAGCTTCTGTGAAACCTCCGCGACCTGCGGATCTTCCGCGCGCAGCGAGCAGATATGCACCTGCCAGGGAGCGATGGACATGGGCCAGATGGGGCCGTATTCATCCCGGTGCGCCTCGCACACGGAAGCGGCAAGCCGGCCTACGCCGATGCCGTAGCAGCCCATGATCGGATTCTTCAGCGAGCCGTCGGCGTCCACAAAGGTCATGTTCATGCTTTGGGTGTATTTGGTGCCAAGCTGGAAGATATTACCCACCTCGATGCCGCGGGAGAGCGTGATGCTCTTTTTGCCGCACTGCGGGCACACGCCGCCTTCCATGGCCTTTGCGATGTCGATGTACCCGACTTCGCCGACGTCGCGGGCGATATTGAACCCGGTATAGTGCTTGTCCTTTTCGTTCGCGCCTGTGGCAAACCATTCTCCGCCCTTCAGGGACAGGTCATACACAACGCGCACGTTTGCGGGCAGTCCCTTCGGACCGATGAATCCGGCGTTCAGGCCGCTTTCTTCGGTGATTTCAGCCGGGTGGATCTCCGCCTTGATGGCGTTGCGCAGTTTGGTTTCGTTTACATCCAGATCCCCGCGCAGGAAGGCGATGACATACCGGTCCGTCAGGTTTTCCTGGTAGACGACGGCTTTGCAGGTGAGGGTCGGGGAAATCTTCAGCAGGGCGCAGAGGTCCTCGATGGTCTTCACATCCGGCGTATCCACCTTCTCAAGCGGGGCTGCGGCGGGACGGTCCTCCGGTACGGGCAGCAGGCAGGGGGCCGCTTCCATGTTGGCCCGGTATCCGCATTCGGGACAGAGCACGATGGTATCCTCGCCCACAGGCGTGAGCAGCATGTATTCGTGGGACACCTTGCCGCCCATCATGCCGCTGTCGGACGCGACCGCGACGACTTCCTTCACGCCGCAGCGGCGGTAGATGCGGTTGTAGGCCTCATAGACCACCTGATAGTAATCCTCCAGATCCTTCTGGCTGGTGTGGAAAGAGTACGCGTCCTTCATGGTGAATTCACGCACCCGGATGAGGCCGCCGCGGCAGCGCGGCTCATCCCGGAACTTGGTCTGGATCTGATAGATCATGAACGGGTACTGGGTGTAGCTGTCCGCCACGTCGCGGGCGAAATGCACCGCGGCTTCCTCATGCGTCATGCCCAGTACCATGTCCTGCCCGGAACGGTCCTTGAAGCGGAGCAGCTCGCTGCCGATCGAATCAAACCGGCCGGATTCCTGCCAGAGAGAGGCCGGCATCGCGACCGGGAAGAGGACTTCCTGTCCGCCGATGCGGTCCATTTCCTGCCGGATGATGTTTTCGATTTTGGCGGTGATGCGTTTGGTGACCGGAAAGAGGGTAAAGATGCCGTTCCCGACGGATTTGATGTAGCCGCCGCGCATCATCAGCGCCTGGCTTGCGATGACGCAGTCGGCGGGAGTTTCCTTATAGCGTTTGGATACCAGATTTTTCAGTTTCATGGTTCAAGCTCCTTTGGCGCATTAATCTCCGAATGTGATGCCGATGTTCCGTGCGAGTGCGACCATCTGATGATCGGGCGGAACCAGTTTCGGGACCCCCGCGATATCGGACAGTTTGTTGTGGATCACCTGATTGCCGCTGAGGGCTACCGTGTATCCGTATTCCTTATCCCGGATCAGTTCCGCCGCGTGGACGCCGAACTGGGTGGAGAGCACCCGGTCATAAGCGCTGGGGGAGCCGCCGCGCTGCATGTGCCCCGGCACCACGGCGCGGGCTTCCACGCCGACCAGCTGGCTGAGCTCCTTGGCTACGCGGTTCGCGATGCCGGAAAAGCCGTTTTCCTGGCGCAGCGCGTCCCGTTCCCTGCGCTTCATTTTGGCTTCCTTCTTATCCATGGCGCCTTCCGCGACGGCGACGATGGAGAAGGGCTTGCTGCCCTTCGCGCGCTTTTCCACGGTTTCGGCCACTTTTTCGATGTCATAGGGGATCTCGGGCAGCAGCACCACATCGGCGCCGCCGGCAAGGCCGGAATACAGGGTGAGCCAGCCGGCTTTGTTGCCCATGATTTCGATCACCATGCAGCGGCCGTGGCTGGCCGCGGTGGTGTGGATACGGTCGATCACTTCCGTCGCGATATCCACCGCGGTATGGAAGCCGAAGGTGAAATCCGTTCCGTAAATATCGTTATCGATGGTCTTGGGCAGGCCGATGATATTGAGCCCTTCCTCGCTGAGCAGGTTCGCGGTTTTGTGCGTGCCGTTTCCGCCGAGCGTGACCAGGCAGTCCAGCTTCAGCTTTTCGTAATTCTTTTTCATGGCCCAGACCTTGTCCACATTGTCGTCTTCAATGAGGCGCATGTTGCGGAACGGGGTGCGGCTCGTGCCGAGGATCGTGCCGCCCAGGGTGAGGATGCCGGAAAACTGCTCGCGCTTCATTTCCTGCCAGTCGCCCTCGATCAGCCCGCGGTATCCGTCGTGGATGCCCACGATTTCGGTTTCGTCGAACATTTCATACGCGGCTCTCGCCACGCCGCGGATGGCGGCGTTCAGGCCGGGGCAGTCTCCGCCGGCGGTCAGCAAACCGATTCTGCGTTTCATGGGATTCCTTCCTTTCTTTGTTCAAGTCGGTAGGTGAAAAACGGAGATTCTTCCGTTCAGCGCTTTCTTTTGGTCCCGGTCAGCCCGAGCGTGCCGAGCAGGGACCGGGTCAGCTGGTTTCCGACGGTGCGGGCGGCGCTGGTCGTGGCGCTGCGCGCGAAGGATTCCAGCAGCTGGCCGCCGAAGGATTTTTCCTTTTTTGTGCTCTTCGCGGTTCTGACGGACTTCGCTTCCACGGGAATGGGGGCCGCAGCGGGCGTGACCGCGGGCATTTGCTGCGGCACGGCGGGGATATTCTGTACGGGCACGGGCATCGCCTGTGCGGGCATCATCATTTCCCGCTCCACATACGTGCCGCTGGCCGGGTCAAACACTTTGAAAATGACTGAAGCCGGCGCCGCGGGCACAGCTTCCTGCACCGTTCCCGGCGGGGGCTGCACGACGCTCTGTACGGGTGCCTGCGCGGCAAGCTGCCCCGCAAGATACTCATACGCGCTCATCCGGTCAAACGGCGCGTCGTACCTGTCCGCCACCGCGTCCGTTTCGATAAACGTGGCGCGCAGATCGTCCGAGATGGTACCGATGGTGCTCTGGGGCGGCAGGATGACGCACTGCTGTACGGGGGAAGGCGTACCGTCCGCCTGCAGGAACGAGAGCAGCGCTTCGCCCGTGCCCAGGCGCGTGAGCGCTTCCTCCGTATTGAAGGAGGGGTTCGGACGGAAGGTCTGCGCGACGGATTTGACGGTTTTGATTTCCTGCGGGGTAAAGGCGCGCAGCGCGTGCTGCACACGCGCGGAAAGCTGGGACAGCACGCCGCTCGGCACATCGGTGGGGTTCTGGGTGACAAAGAACACGCCCACGCCCTTGGAGCGGATCAGCTTCACGGTCTGCTCCACGCGCTCCAGCAGCGCCTTCGAACAGTCGCTGAAGAGCAGATGCGCTTCATCAAAGAAGAACACCATTCTCGGCAGCGCCGCGTCCCCGACTTCGGGCAGGATATCGTACAGCTCGCTCAGCATCCAGAGCAGGAAGGTGGAATACATGGTGGGATTCCGGTACAGCTTTTCCGCGGCGAGGATGTTGATGGTGCCGTGTCCCTCCTCATCCTGTGCGAACCAGTCGGAAAGATCCAGCGCGGGTTCGCCGAAGAACGCGTTTCCGCCCTGATCCTCCAGCACGGCGATCGCGCGCTGGATCGCGCCGATGGACGGCTTTGTGATGTTGCCGTATTCCAGGGTATACTTCGCGGCGTTTTCCCCGACGTAGGAAAGCACGGCGCGCAGATCCTTCAGATCGATCAGCAGCAGGCCTTCGTCATCCGCGATTTTGAACACCAGGTACAGGATTCCGCTCTGGGTGGCGTTGAGCTGCAGCAGGCGGGAGAGCAGCAGCGGGCCCATTTCGCTGACCGTGCAGCGCACAGGGTGACCCTTTTCGCCGTACACGTCCCAGAAAACGACGGGATTGGCCTGGGGGGTGAAGCCCGCCTGCGCGGCGCCGCATTTGTGCAGGCGCGACTCGATTTTTTCGTTCAGCTGACCCGGCTTGCACAGCCCCGCCAGATCGCCCTTCACATCCGCCAGAAAAACCGGGACGCCGAGCTTTGAAAAGCCCTCTGCGAGCACCTGGAGGGAAACGGTTTTTCCGGTGCCGGTCGCGCCGGCAATGAGACCGTGGCGGTTGGCCATCTGCGGCAGCAGCGTGACCGCGCCCTCCGGAGAGGAACCGAGCCAGAGCGTTTGATTCAGAATCATACGAATGCCTCCCGTTGATTGTGGTTGTCTGTCTTCCCGTCCGGGGAATAACACGAAAGCGTATCCCGGGAAACGGTGGCTGCCGCGTAGGCGGATATGCCTTCGCCGCGTCCTTCATAGCCCATGTGTTCGGTGGTGGTCGCCTTGACGGAGATCTGAGCCGGCGAAAGGGACATTTCCCGCGCGAGCGTTTCCGACATCTGCGGGATGTACGGGGCAAGGCGCGGCTGCTGGCAGACGATCGTGATATCCGCGTGCGTCAGCGTATAGCCGCGCTCGCCGAGCCGTTTTGCGCATTCCCGGAGCAGCACCAGGGAGGAAATGCCCCGGTAGCGCTCGTCCGTATCGGGAAACAGCTTCCCGATATCGCCCATGGAAGCGGCGCCGAGCATCGCGTCCATCAGGGCGTGCACCGCGGCATCCGCGTCGCTGTGTCCGTCAAGCCCTTTTTCCCAGGGGATCTCCACCCCGCACAGAACCAGCCTGCGGCCGGGAACGAGCCGGTGCGCGTCCATCCCGAAACCGACGGTGACGGAACCCGATGCGAAAAGCTGCGCCATCGAACAATCCTCCGGATAGGTGATTTTGAGGTTGCGGCTTTCCCCTTCCACAAGACGGACGGAGTATCCCGCTTCCTCCAGGACCGCCGCGTCGTCCGTGAGCGTATCGACCCGGCTGCCCAGACGGCGGAACGCGTCCCGCAGCCAGTCCGTGCGGAAAGCCTGCGGCGTCTGTACCCGGTACAGCCCCGTTCTGTCTACCGTGCCCGCGATTCGGCCGTCCTTCCCGCGCTTGAGGGTATCGGTCACGGGGAGAGCCGGCACGCCGCTGCCGTACAGCAGCGCGCTCCGCAGCGCCCGCTGTGCCAGATCCCGCGAAAAAAGGGGACGGGCGCCGTCGTGAATGAGCACCGCGGGCGTGCCTTCCGGCACCTGAAGCAGCCCGTTCGCGACGGACTGCGCGCGGCTGGCGCCTCCGGCCGCGAAAAGGACCTCCTCACAGCCCCACAGACGCAGCGTGCCGCGAAAGGTGTCCTCTTCTTCCGCACGGCAGACCAGAACGATCGCAAGATCCAGCGAGGAGAAGGTCCTGACACAGCGAACGACCGCGGGCACGCCGCCGATTTCAAGCAGCGTTTTGCTGCCGGGGAGCGCACCCATTCGCTGCCCGCTTCCGGCACACAGGAGGATCACGGCGTTTCTCATTGCGCTTCCTCCCCCAGGGCACGGAAGATGTCCGCATAAATGCCGGCTGCCTTTTCGGCCCATCTGCCGCGGAATCGCTTTGCCATTTCCTCGGTCGGCAGCGACAGGGAAAGGCGGAGCATCGGCATATCCTGTTCCACGATGGAGAGCTGCAGTTCGTATTCTCCCCGCGGGTTCTGCCGGTATACCGCCGGGGTTTCCCGTTCCGCACGGATGCGCTCGCGCCACAGCGGCGCTCCGGACGCGATGCGTTCCCGCACGCTGAAGGGGACTTTTTCCCCGAAGAGCGCGATCGCTTCCCTTCCGGCGTCGGTAAGCGCGTAATCGCTGCCGAAGGGATTGTCGGTTCTGACGCACTGCCCCTGCGCGCAGAGCGCCTGCAGGGCCATCATCATGTCGAAATAGCCCATCAGGTCATTGCAGGAGAGATACTGCAGCAGCTGCAGATCGCTCATTTTGCCAAAGCTCTGCAGGGCCAGAAGAATCACCAGTTTGTTTTCTTCCGCCGAAGGACGGCGCTGGGGTGACTGCGGCATTCGGACCTCCCTTTTTCCGCTTTCCGGTTCCGTGAGGGATCGGTACGCTATCAGTATACCGCAAAAATGGCAAACTGAAAAGAAGAAAGAGTTTTTTTGACAGGAAAAGCGCGCTTTGTTATAATAAAGCGATTCGTCTGGCACGGACGGAGAAAATGCCTTCACGGGAGGGACACGGATGCTGCTGGCACTGGATATCGGCAATACGAATATCAAAGCGGGTCTGTTCGACGGCGACAGGCTGATGCATTACTGGCGTCTTTCCACAACCAGGACGTATACGAGCGATGAAATGGGCGTTTTTTTTATGAACCTGTTTGCCCATGAGAAACTGCCGCTGAAAAGCGTGGACGGGATCATTCTGTCCTCGGTGGTGCCTACGGTCAATTTCACCGTGGAGCATATGTGCAGGGAATACTTCGGCCTGACGCCCATGACGGTCGCGCCCGGAGTGAAGACCGGCATCGATATCCGCTATGAGAACCCGCGTGAGCTGGGGTCGGACCGTATCTGCAACGCGGTCGGCGCGTACAGCATCTACGGCGGGCCGTGCATCTGCATCGATTTCGGCACGGCCACCTCCTTCGGCGCGCTGGACGCTTCCGGCGCGTTTCTCGGGGGCTGCATCTGCCCGGGACTGAAGCTGGCAAGCGAGGCGCTGGTTTCCGGCACCGCGAAGCTGCCCCATTTCGAACTGGTGATGCCGGAAAATGTCATCGGAAGGACGACCGTGACCAATCTGCAGGCGGGCCTGATTTACGGATATGTAGGCCAGGTGGATTACCTGGTGAAGCAGATGCGGCGGGAAATGAACGCGCCGGAGGCAAAAGCGGTCGCGACGGGAGGAATGGCGCGGCTGATCGCGAGCAAATCGGAAACCATATCCGTGGTGGACGGGCTGCTCACCCTGAAAGGGCTGAGGATCATCTGGGACAGGAACCGGAACAAGTGAGCCATCGCGGCTGACCGCGAAAACAGGGAAAGAGGCAGGAAGAGCTATGAAAGAGATTCACGTCGGTTTTTTGGGCTGCGGCAACATCGGCTGCGGCGTGTGGAACCTGCTGCGGGACGCGGAGGAACGGTTTGAACAGACGCACGGCGTCCGCTTTGCGGTGAGGAAGATCCTGGTGCGGGACGTAAAAAAGGAACGCGCGGCGCAGATCCCCCGGGAAGTGCTTACGACGGAAGCCGGGGAGGTGCTCCATGATCCGGATATCGGCCTTGTGGTCGAATTCATGGGAGGGGAGGAGCCCGCGGCACACTATATGATGGAAGCGCTCAGACAGGGCAAGAGCGTGGTCACCGCGAACAAAATGGCGCTTTCCCTGCACTGGGAGGAACTGATGCGGGAGGCGAAGAACCATCACGCCGCCATCTATTATGAGGCGTCCGTGTGCGGCGCGATCCCGATCATATCCACGCTGAACGATTCCCTGCAGGCGAACCGCATCGAACGGATGTACGGCATTGTGAACGGCACCACGAATTATATCCTGTCCAGCATGTCCCAGAGCGGCGTTTCCTATGCGGACGCGCTGAAAGAGGCGCAGCGCCTCGGCTTTGCGGAGCCGGATCCGACCAGCGACGTGGAGGGCTATGACGCCGCCTACAAGCTGTCCATCCTCGCTTCGCTCGCCTTCCGCTGCCATATCCCGGTGGGAAGCGTTTACCGCGAGGGGATCACGCGCGTGGAGGCGAGCGATATCGCCTTCGGCCAGGAAATGGGATACACCCTGAAGCTGCTGGCCCTGGCAAAGCAGAGCGCGGAAGGCATTCAGGTGCGGGTCCATCCGACCTTTATTCCCAGGCTGCATCCGCTCGCTTCCGTTTCCGGCTCCTTCAATTCCGTTTTTCTGAGCGGGGACGCGTGCGATGATATGATGCTTTACGGGCGCGGCGCGGGCAGCGCGCCGACGTCGAGCGCCGTGGTCAGCGATATGCT
This sequence comes from uncultured Eubacteriales bacterium, assembly GCA_902796115.1. Taxonomy (GTDB): domain Bacteria; phylum Bacillota; class Clostridia; order Christensenellales; family Aristaeellaceae; genus RUG756. The sequence goes on along the minus strand of CADBNX010000212.1, from coordinate 4,684 downwards.
CGCGGCCGCGCGTTTTGACAGCCCCGTGTATCCCGCCGTGGACGCGGACCGTGCGAATACGGCCATCCTGGACAACTGGGAGAGCGCGTTTTATATTCGCCTGAGCGCCGCGGACCGGCCCGGCGTGCTGGCCCATGTGGCAGCCTGCCTGGGAGAGCGCGGCGTGAGCATCCGGTATATGGTGCAGCGCTCGGAAACGCCTTCCGCGCGCGTGCCGATCGTACTGATCACCCACAAGGCCATGGAAAAGGACGTGCGTGCCGCGCTGGACGCGATCGCGCCTGAAAACGCGCTGGTGGATAATGTGATCCGCGTGGAGGAATAAAACCCCGTTTCCGGAATACGGCGAATGACCGCAAACCCGATTTTCTCAAAAGAGGTGGTTTTGATGCTGAACCAGCGTCTGATCAATCAGCTTGAGCCGATTCTGAACCGGCTGCACACGGCGATTTCCCTGCTTGATATCCGGGGGAACAGCCTGATTCCGGCCTCGGAGATCCGGTATACCCTGCCGGCACTGACGGAGCCCGGCGTGCCTGTCCGCGCGGACGGGCGGATCTGGCAGATCTGCGCGTCCTCCAGGGACCTGGTGCTGATGTCCATCCTGCAGGAGAACGAACAGATTCAGGACGCGTTCACGCTCTGCGACGCGATGATCGGCGCGGTGCTGCGCGCGAACGCGATGTCGAGCGATCTGAACAGCACCTATCAGCGGCTGCTGGAAAACGATCTTTCCCTGACGGAGATCGATGCCGTGGCGGATGAATACCATATCCGGAACAATATTTCCCGGTGCGTGATGGTGCTTCATATGGTGCAGGTGCAGGACAGCAGCACGCAGGAGATCCTGAACGAAATCATCCCCAAGGGGCACCATGACGTGCTGGTTTCCATGGACAGGCATACTTCCGTGCTGATCAAGGACGTGAGCGGCATGGAGGAGATCGCGGATATCATCGAATACGCGCAGGCACTTCGGGAAACACTGCTTTCGGAGGACGCGCTGGATGTGACCATCGGCATCGGGGAAGTGATCCAGGCCGTACAGAACCTGCACGAGAGCTACCGGCAGGCGAAGCGGGCCATTGAAATCGGGCGGTCTTTCCGGGAAGGGGAAAGCGTGCACGTATACCGCTATATGCTGCTGGAGCGCTTTCTGACCGATCTGAGCCCGGAGCTTGCGGAGCATTATTACGGACTGCTTTTCAACCGGCAGACGTCCCGGCTGTTCAGCGAGGAGATCCTGTCCACGATCGAAATGTTCTTCAGGAAGGATCTGAATCTGTCCGACACGGCAAGACAACTGTATATCCATCGCAATACCCTGGTTTACCGGCTGGACAAAATCCAGCGCCAGGTGGGGCTGGATCTGCGCAAATTCGAGGACGCGGTGACGTTCAAAATGCTTTACGAAATGAGAAGATGCTTTGACAACCGGAACAGGAACCGGAAAACGCACTGACGGGAGGCTGTGGAATGAAAAAGAGAATTTTTGCTGTTTGCGCCGTATTTGTTCTTCTCGCGGGCATCGGGGCGGCGGTCAACGCCGAGAGCCTGCTGGATTATTTCAGGAAGGGAAAGCAGGATCAGGAAGTCACGATTTCCCGGGAGGAATATGAGCGCCTGCAGCGTTGGGCGAAGCTGGAAGAGGTTTACGAATACATTGATCAATACTACTACAAGGAGCCGGACGAGGAGCTGATGCGGGAATACGCGATCCGCGGGATGCTGGCCAGCCTGGACGATCCCTACACGTTCTACTACAACGAAGCGGAATGGAGCGACATGTGGGCGGATGATGAAGGTGAGTACGGCGGCATCGGCATTCAGCTGCTGGGCAATTATGAGGATAATACGGTGTTCATCACCCGTGTGTTCAAGGATACGCCGGCGGAGCACGCGGGCCTGCGCAAGGGAGATCAGCTGGTCCGCGTGGAGGATATCGAGGTGGACGCCTCTACGATGCAGTATGCGGTCAGCGTCATGCGCGGCGAGACGGATGAGGAAGTGGAAATCGAGGTGATCCGCGGCGGAGAGAACATCGTATTCCGCATCGGCCGCGCGGTGATCCACATCAACCGGATCGATTCGATGATGCTGGAAAACAATGTGGGTTATATCGTGCTGTATGAGTTTGCCGGGGACTGCGCGGAAAAACTGGAAGAGGCGCTGAAGGAGCTTGAAAAGGAAGGCGCACAGGCGCTGATCCTCGACGTACGGGACAACGGCGGCGGATGGGTGGACGACGCTGTCTCCATCGCGGATCTGTTCCTGGACAGGCAGCTGTTCTTTTATGAAGCGGACCGGTACGGGGCTCAGAAAAAACACTGGACATCGAAGGGAAAGACCGATATCCCGCTTGTGATCCTGGTAAACGAAAACTCGGCTTCCTCCAGTGAGATCCTCTCGGGCGGCCTGCAGGAGGCGGGACGCGCGAAGCTGGTAGGCGTGCAGACCTACGGCAAGGGAATCATGCAGTGGGTGCCGTCGCTGGGTGACGGCGAGGACGGATTCCAGTTCACCTACGCGCAGTATTTCTTCCCGAGCGGCAGGGAAGTGCACGGGATCGGGATCACGCCGGACATCGAGGCGGCGTATCCGGAAGAGCTGGGTACGTATCTGGAACTGGGGGATATGACGGATCCGCAGCTGAAGACGGCATGGGAAGAAGCCGTAAAAATGATCAATCGATAAGGAGGAAGGAAACATGGCAAAGCAGGCTGAAAACGGACAGGTTGTGCTGCAGAACGGGGAACTGCGCGTGGTGATCGCGCTGCGCGGCGCGGAAATGATCTCCGTGACGGACAAGAACGGAAAAGAGCGGCTGTGGAACGGGGATCCGGCGTTCTGGACCTCCCACGCGCCGGTGCTTTTCCCCTACGCGGGCGGACTGAAGGACGAGTACTTCACCTGGCAGGGGAAACGGTATGACAACCCGATCAAGCACGGATTTGCGAAGGTGACGGAGTTCACGCTCGAAGAGAGCAGCGGGGACGAAGCGGTGTTCCTGCTCAATACGCCCGTTCCTTCCTATCCTTTTGACTATGAATTCCGCGTTGCCTACCGGCTGAAGAAGAATACGATCGAGGTGACCTACGATACGAAGAACGTGGGGAAGGGCGAGATGTATTTCGGGGTCGGATGCCACGAGGCATACGCGACGCCCGGAAGCATCGAGGCGTACCGCATCGTGTTTGAAAAGGAAGAGGAATTCCTCTCCAACCAGCTTGTCGGCTCCCAGATCAGCCATGAAACGAAGAAAATGGCGCCCACGGGCAAGGTGCTGCCGCTGTGCGACGAGCAGTTCGCCGTGGATGCGATGGTGTTCCTGAATATCCGTTCCCGTTCTGCCGTGCTGCAGAACGATCGGGGAGAGGACATCGTGAAGGTGGAATTCCCGGGATTTGATCATATGCTGGTGTGGAAGAAACCGAAGGCGCAGTATGTGTGCCTGGAGCCCTGGGTGAATCCGCCCGAGTGGGTGGACGGCGGGCATGACATCACGCAGAAGCCCGGCATCGTGAAGCTGGAGAGCGGGGAAGAGAAAGCGTATACGCATATGATCAGCTTCTTGTGAGCGTAAGCGGCGGATGAACTCACCCGCCGCACTTTTGTTCGGCACTCCCACATGAGTATAGCGGGAACCTGCTCCGTCGGGAACTTCAACACCGCTTGCCCCAAGGAGGGAATGAGTATGAAAAGGTTCATGAGGCTTGGGATCGCGGCACTCCTGTTTGTCGCCCTGGGCGCGGTGTTTGCCGCGGCGGCGCAGGCCACGACCTATACGTACCTGGAATTGGGCTTTTCCGAAGAACCGGAGATCGGGAAAAAGATTCCTTTTACTGTCGTCGTGAAGTCCTCCAAACCGGATGATCAGATAGGCGGTTTCGCACATGCAATATGGTTCGACATGACAGACGGAAGCCGATTGCTGACAGAATCCGACAAATTCCAGAAAGATCATACGTACCGGGTCGAAATCAAGTATGGATGCAACTCGGCATCTGACATTTCAAAGGACGCGTTTTTTTGGATCAACGGGAACGCTGCCGGTTTGGATAAAGGCAGGAGCATGTGGGCAAACCTATCCGGAACCATTTACCGTGATGTCGTAGTATACTGCAATATCACGATGAGCGCGCAGGTGATTGCCAGCGTCCGCCTGCCGGATCTTCCTCAGGTGAGAGCGGGGGAGCATCCTCCGTATCTTCAGAGCGGAACGTATCGGGACGAAAACAATCATTGCCATATCAATTACGGGCGTACGGATCTGAACAGCCAATACCGCGGTGCCGAAGCGTGGTTTGACGAAACAGACAGGATATGGCTGGACGAGTATGACACCTTTCAGGCGAACCATACTTACAGGTATTATGTGGCGGTCAGCGCGGACAGCGGATATGTATTCGACTCCGAGAGCAGCATAATCCCGAAGGTTTCAGCCCGCACGCTGAGCGGGCAGGAGAATTGCGCCGCTGAATTCATCAAGGCGGACAGCCGGGGCCTTACGGATTTTGCCGCGGGGTTCCTCATCCCCTGCAAAAGCGTTGTTTCCTCTGTAAGCGTTACCGGCATCACGGAACCCGCGGCCGGAGCAAAGCCGGATTACACGGCGTCGGCATCCGGGGAAGGATACCGCGTGCGGAAATATACGGGCCAGGACTGGCTCGACGGCGTGATGTGG
>CADBNX010000211.1 GCA_902796115.1 uncultured Eubacteriales bacterium | reverse complement strand
GGATCGCCTGAAGGGGATCTGTTTTGCGGATGATTTCGAGGCGGTGAAACGGGCTTTATCCGCTGCCTGCTGAATTGCGCCGACACCTTGAAGAACCGGTTTGTTTGTGCTAAAGTGAAAGATGCAGGGATATTTTCCGGCCGGAAAAACGCTGTTCCTGCGAAAGAAGGCATGCTTATGATTCGGATTCGAAGCGTTTTCTGCCTGCTGCTGGCCCTTTTTTTGATGACGGGAATCATATCCTGCCGGGCGGAGGAAGCCACGGCGGTTCCGGAAAGCCGGGGGATGGACTGGCAGGAAAACGACCCCTGGCCTTTTGTGGTACTGAACGGAGACCGCACAAAGCATCAGATCACCATTTCGATGGATGACTGCTATGAAATGGAATGGGTGGAAAAAGCCTGGGAACTGGTAGAATCCTATGGCGGGCATATGACGTTTTATCCGCTCGGAGAGCTGCTGAAGGAAGAAGCACTCAAACCGGGGGATCGGGAAATCTGGCAGAAAATCGCCGCATCCGCCAGTGAGATCGGCACCCATTCCCACCATCACCGGAAAATGACCAAGCTGACCGAAGATAATATGCTGCTTTACAGCAAATATCCCCAGCAGGTAACGGACGAGCTTCTGGGATATCATTATCCGCTGCGCACACTTCGTCCGCCGTACGGCAGCAATAACGCCGCCCTGCAGCGCGTCCTGAAGAAAGCAGGATATCATCATGTGATCCGCTGGGATGTGGATTCGACCGACCCGGAAGAGGTGCTTCGCAAAACGCAGAACGGAAGCATCCTGCTGTTCCACGCGCGGGAAAAGGATTATCGCTGCCTGGAGGCGATCCTGCCCGTGCTGGCGGAAGAAGGATATGAAATGGTGACGGTCAGCACACTGCTGTCTCTTCCGCCGCTTGAAGAAAATACGCAGATGTTCAACTGGCGCGAATTCAAAAAAAGCCTTGGCTATTGACACGGCCCGTCCTTGCCGGAGGACGGGTTCCGTATTTTTCCTGCCATTTTCCAAATGGTGTTTTCGGGCCGGGAAGCCAATTTTGCCGCAGTAATGACACAATGCCGTCTTGACGCGGAAAGGCAAACAGGGTATAAAAAACCCGTGCCCATACACATCGGGCATCTGAAAGGAGAACGCACATGAACGAGGTATTGAAATCATTGCTGGAACGCCGCAGCTGCCGCAAATACCGTCCTGATCCCGTCCCGAAAGAACTGCTCGATCAGGTGCTCGAAGCGGGGACGTATGCCGCAACCGGAATGGGAAAACAGTCTCCGATCATGATCGCCGTCACGGACCGGGAAACAAGGGATCGGCTGTCCCGGATGAACGCGGCGGTGATGGGCTCAGATCAGGATCCTTTTTACGGCGCGCCGGCTGTGATCGTTGTGCTGGCGGACCGAAATATCCCCACTTACCTGTATGACGGCAGTCTTGTCATGGGAAATCTGCTGAATGCCGCGCACGCACTGGGGCTGGGCAGCTGCTGGATACACCGAGCTAAGGAAGAGTTTGACAGCGAAGAAGGAAAAGCATTGCTCCGCTCTCTCGGTATCCATGGGGATTGGGAGGGAATCGGCCACTGCATACTCGGCTATGCAGACGGACCGTGCCGTCCCGCCGCAGAAAGAAAAGCAAACTATATCTGCCGTGTGTGAAGTATCCGATCGCGGAATCAAACGGGAGGCATCATGATCAGGACACTTTGGCGGCTCAGCCGTGAGGCCATACGGTACAGAAAGCTGTACGTCATTGCCATACTGTCAACGCTGGCTCTGACCGCGGTGAACCTGACCGCACCGAAAGTGCTGTCCGGTATGACCGGTATCGTGGAACGCGGAGTGGACGAGGCAGGTCTTTCCGCCATCAGGCTGTTTACGGCGGCGCTGGCGGGGCTTTACCTGCTGCGGATCCTGTTCCGTTTCCTGAGCAATTATCTGGCACATAAGGCCGCGTGGAATCTGGTGGGCGATATGCGCACCCGGGTATACGACAAACTGGAGCACATGCACCTTGGTTATTTTCACGATAAGCAGACGGGCGATCTGATGAGCCGGATTGTGAACGACACCCGGGATTTCGAACTGCTTTACGCGCATATGATACCGGAAACAATCACCAATCTGCTGACGTTTACGGGCGTGATGATCGTCTTGCTGACGATCAACTGGAAACTGGCTTTGATTACCTGCGCTCCGATTCCGCTGATTTTTGCGTCCGGCATCCTTTTTTCCAGGAAAGTCCGGCCTTATTTCCGTATCTCTCAGAAGAAAATGGGAGAACTGAACGGAAAGCTGCAGGATAACCTTTCCGGCATCCATGAGATCCAGTCCTTCGGCCGGGAGGAATATGAAACCGGCCGCGTGAATGAACGAAATTTCGAACATATCCGTGCCATGCTGCAGGCCTTGAAAATCAGTGCCGTTTTTCATCCTTCGGTCGAGTTCATTTCTTCTCTCGGTACGGTTCTGGTGGTTGCGTTCGGCGGCTTTCTGGCGTACCGGGAAGGGATGCGTGTGTCGGACATCGTTGCCTTTCTGCTGTACCTGGGACTGTTTTACGGACCGGTGACGGGACTGGCAAACCTGCTGGAAAACATGCAGCAATCCATGGCGGGCGCTGAACGGGTGCTGGACGTACTGGATGCGCCCGCGGAATTCCTGGATAAGCCCGGAGCCGCCGATCTGCGCGAGGTAAAGGGTGAAATTGCTTTTGACCATGTCACCTTCGCCTACGGGGACAATGCGCCTGTCCTGCGCGACGTGTCTTTCCGGTGCGAACCGGGCAAAATGCTGGCGCTGGCAGGGCCGACCGGAGTGGGAAAAACAACACTGACTCAATTGATCTCACGCTTCTACGAACCCACTTCGGGGCATATTCTGATTGACGGAAAAGATCTGAATCATGTTACCCTGGGGAGTCTTCGCAGGAATATTTCTCCGGTGCTGCAGGATACGTTCCTATTCAACGGGACCATTGCGGAAAACATCGGATATGCGGTGCCGAACGCCTCCGCTGAGGAGATTGAGGAAGCAGCGAGGGCCGCGAACATTCACGATGATATCACGGCGATGCCGGACGGATACAAAACACAGGTGGGAGAGAGGGGGCTGCGGCTGTCCGGCGGACAGATGCAGCGGGTAGCCATTGCCAGGGCCATCCTCCGGCATTCTCCGATCATTATCCTGGATGAAGCCACCGCTTCCGTTGATGTGGAAACCGAACGGCAAATTCAGAAAGCCATTGCGGGAATCGCGGGAAAGCACACGATCATCGCGATTGCGCATCGTCTCTCCACCATCCGCAACGCGGATCAGATCCTTGTGATCGAAAACGGACAAATCACCGAGCGCGGCACGCATACCGAACTGATTGCGCGGGGCGGAAGCTATGCCCGCATGGACAGGATTCAGAGTACGCCCATCGGCGGCATCGCATAAAGCGGATACGCGGATGAAGGGGAAGCATACCAACATGAAGCTTGAAAAAATGGAAGATTTTTTTGCCGCGCGCCTCATCGGATATGACGAGCATATGAAAACGGAGATCGAAGGCGCGGGCGAATTCTATGCCTATACCGCTTCGCTTCTGCCGGGAGATGCTCAGGCACGGATCCTGGATCTCGGCTGCGGTACGGGACTGGAACTGGAGGCGTTTTTCCCGCTGAACCCAACCGCACGGGTAACCGGGATCGATCTGAGCCGGGTCATGCTGAATGAACTGAGAAGGAAGCTGCCGAAGAAGGATCTTACGCTGATTGAGGCATCCTATTTTGATGTGCCGTTTGGCACGGCGGTCTTTGACGCGGCTGTATCGGTTGAATCCCTGCATCATTTTTCTGCGGATCGGAAAGCGGCCCTGTACCGTAAACTGCGGGAAGCACTGAAAAAGGCAGGGTATTTTGTGCTGACTGATTACTTTGCGGAATCGGATGAGAAGGAGAAGGAGTATTTCAGAGTCCTTCAGGCAATGAAACTCGAGCAGGGCATCGAAGATAACACGATATGCCATTATGATACGCCCCTGACTGTGGAGCATGAAACGGAAACACTGCGTGCGGCCGGTTTTTCGGAAGTGAAAATGATGCGCAGATGGGAGAATACCTGTACGCTGCTCGCAAAAGTTTAGTGTATTTCACGCTTTGAATACGATTGCCAGGCTGAAGTCCGCGTGACAGAAAAGCGTTATCGCGGCGTTTGGTCCGTCAGATCGTCGATTGCGAGCTGCTCCGCAGGTTTATTCAGGCCGTGGCAGTAATCATAATACCAGCACGCATAGGGCTCCGTACACTGAGAGCCGGGCTGCGTTGGCGGCTCTTCCGGTTCCTTCTGAAGCCGGTTCAGTGCCCAGATATGCTCATTGATCCAGGAATAACAGTCTTTCGCCTGTTTCGTGATATCCACCGGCAGAAAGGGATTTTCTTCGTCAGGCCCGTGGATGACCAGGAATACATGTCCGATCCGTACTCCGCAGCGGGTGACGATATAATACTGAAAACCGGCGTCACGGACGAACTGCTCATACACTTCCGGGGCGTTCTTTACCTCGTACATGTCATAGCCTGTCTCCGTTTTGCGCAGGAGATCGACGGCACAGTAATTGTTGTAATTGCTGAAGGCGGCTTCACAAATCACGGGCGTTCCGAGGGAAAGATGTTCCTGCGTGCGCGCGAGCATGGCTTTTTTGTCCGGAATCGTGGTGCCGGGACGGTATACGGTCATTTCCTCATAGGGTCCGAACATGCTCATCGCACGGTCACCGAAGTCATTTCCGGCATCCAGCCTCGCCTGTATTTCCGGCGGGATCAGGCGCAGGCCCGGCTTATGCTTATCCAGCCAGAGCATTTTTTCGCACTGCATGCCGCGCATGAAATCGGTTTTTGTAATGGCCATTCAGTCTTCCTCCCGTCTGAGCGCCTGCCTCCGGAAGTTTCCTTCATTCTCCGGATTCCGGAACCTCTGTGATTATATGCCATGTATGACACGAATTCAACCCGTCGATTTCCCGCAACGGAAAACCGGGACCGCGGAATACGGCCCCGGCATGGGGTTCTGTTATCAGACTGCTGCGTGACCGGGAAAGAAACCGCGGTTACGCTTCTTTGTAATTCTTTCCTTTTTCAAACAGCTCCTCAACCTCCCTTGAAGGAGCCTTCGTGAACAAAGTTACCAGGATGGCTGCCAGCAGGCCGCATACGAAACCGGGAATGATTTCATACAGCCCTGTGCCGGAGAGGAAGGCAAGCCACAGGATATCGACAGCCGCGCCGGTGATGATCCCCGCGAGCGCACCCGGGAAGTTGAAACGTTTCCAGAACAGACTGAGCAGTATCGCAGGTCCAAACGCCGCGCCGAAGACGCCCCAGGCATTGGATACGAGACTCATGATGGTTCCGGAACCTGGATTGGAGGCGATGACAAGCGCGACTACCGCGATGATCAGCACCACCATGCGGCCGGTCCACAGCATTTCCCGGTCACTTGCTTTGTTATTGCGCACCAGCGGCTTGTATACATCACTGGAGAACGCGGAGGCAGCCGCCAGCAGCTGACTGTCCGCCGTGGACATCGAAGCCGCGAGGATCGCGGAAAGCAGGATGCCGGAAATCACCGCGGGGAAGATCCGGCGCACCATGGTGATGAATACCAGCTCGTTTTTATGAATACCCGCGTCATAGCCGATCATTTCCCGTCCGAAGATGCCGACCAACGCTGCGAATATCAGAATCAGTGTGGTCCAGGTAATGCCGATGCCGGCGGATTTTTTCAGGGATTTCTGGGATTTGACGGACATGAACCTGATGATGATATGGGGCATGCCAAAATAGCCGAGTCCCCATCCGAAACCGGACGCGATATCCTGCCAGCTGCTGAGCGGATTAAAGAAACCGGGTGTTTCCTCAAGAATCGCCGAGGTATTCGTATTCAGGTGGGAAACGGCAAAAATCGGCGCGAGCAGCAGGGCGCCGAGCATCAGCAGACCCTGGAAGAAGTCGGTCCAGCAGACGGCGGAAAAGCCCCCAAGGAAAGTATAGGCAATGATGATTCCGGCCGCAAGATACATGGCCACCGTGGCGTCTATCCCAATCACCGTGTGAAAGAGCGTGCCGGCGGCCAGAATGCTGGAGGATGCGTAGATCGTGTAAGCCACAAGGAAGATCACGGCGCAGGTCACCTGAAGCGCGTAGGATTTGGAGCGGAAGCGGCGCGTCAGATACTGGGGAATGGTGATCGCATCATCCGCCACTACGGAGAAGGCACGCAGACGCGGAGCCATCAGGATCCAGCTTAAGGCATACCCGAGCGCCAGTCCTACAGAGATCCATACCTGTCCGAGGCCGAACGCATAGATCGCGGTGGGAAGTCCCATCAGCACCCACGCGCTCATATCGGAAGCGCCGGCGGAGAGTGCGCTGACCCATGGGCCCATTTTGCGCCCGCCCAGGAAATACTCCTTTTCTCCCGCGTTTTTGCTGTGCAGGAAGAAGTACAGGCCGATTCCGATCATGAAAGCCAGATACACCACAAAAACGACAATTTCCGCCGTGTTCATAGAATCCCTCCCGACTTGTTTAATTTGTCAGATTATACCGCAGGTCCGGTGGAGAGAACAGTGCTTTTGCGCATTCAGAACAGAAAAGATACAGTTTACCGGAGCCGGGAAAACATTGTATCATGTTTGTAATCAATATTTCAGAGTATTTTCCAGAAATTGTAGCGATTTGGGGCACAAATACCGGCTGTTTCATTTTACAATATTAAGAAGCCGTTCCCCGGGGATACTGCGAAGAGAACGGAAACGAAGGGTATGGATCATGGATACGGTTGAACCGCAGATTCATCCGGCCATAGAAATGAGAGGTGCCATATGGCTGCAAAAAAACTGCTTGCGCTGCTTCTTGTATTCGCGTTTCTTCCTGCGTGCTGTATCGCCGATGACATTACCATGGGCAGACTGATTTCCGATCTGGTGCTGGCATACGAGAATCCGGATCCGGCTGATATCGCGTTACTTGACGCTGAGGTGAAGGCGATCGGGGATGAAATCGCTTTTGCCGTGGCGGAGCACTGGAAAAAGGTTTACCTTGATCCCGACTACCGTCTTCTGTACAGCGGAAAGGACAGCGCGGAGCTGCTTGCTGTTCCGGATCCGTCCCATCATGCCTTCGCGGTGCTTGGGTATCAGCTGAAAGACGGCGAAATGACCGCGGAACTGATCGGACGGTGCGATGCCGCCGCCGAAGCCGCCCGTGCCTTTCCGGAAGCCATTCTGGTGTGTACCGGCGGCGCAACGGGTGCGAACAATCCGGACAGGCACACCGAAGCGGGCCTGATGAAAGAATACCTTGTTTCATGCGGCATAGACGCTTCGCGGATCTTTACGGATGAGAAAGCGATGACGACCGCCGAGAACGCGCTCAATACCTTCCGGATCCTGCAGGAGCAGGGGATCCGCACCATGACGGTGATCACTTCAGGCTATCATCAGAAATGGGGGCAGGTACTGTATAACGCGGTAGGCGCGCAGTGGCGTCAGCGGGAGGGATATGCCGTTGAAATCATCGGCAACTACTGCTTTGATACGGCACCTTCCGCCGCAGTTTACCTGCGGGATGACCGGATCGCGGCCGCGCAGCTGGCACAGATCCTGAAACTGCCCGCTGAACAGTCCGCAGAGCTTCAAATGAGGATAAACGGACAGCTTCCGCCGAACCCGGGAACTGCCGAAGGATCCGAAGAAAACGCCGGAGGAAAACAGCAATGAACAGCCGGGAACGATTTCAGGCAATCATGGATTTTCGGGAAGCGGACCGTCTGCCCATGATGGAGTGGGCCACCTGGTGGGATCAGACCCTCGCACGCTGGAAGCAGGAAGGAATGATCATTCCGCCCCATCCGTTTTTGTCTCCGGGAGAAGCGCTGCAGCAATCATTTGGCCTGGACCTGCATCTGCAGTACTGGATCGGCTTCAAAACAAAGGAAACCCCGAAGCCTGCTTCCCACGGCGCGCCGATCGTTTCGGATATGGACGGCTATCTGCGCGTCAGGAAAACACTTTTCCCCGAAAACGCGCTGAATCGGGAGCGGCTGCGCATGATGGCCGATATGCAGCAAAAAGGTGAGGCGATCACGTGGATCACGCTGGAGGGCCCGTTCTGGGGACCTCGCAGCCTGCTTGGCATCGAGCAGCATCTGTACGATTTTTACGACGATCCGGAACTGATGCACACGATCAACCGGGACCTTTGCGAGTACAACAAGCGGGTGTATGAACAGGTGTGTGAATACCTGGTGCCGGATTTTATGACCATCGCGGAGGATATGAGCTACAACAACGGCCCCATGCTGTCGGAAGCGCTGTTCGACGAATTCCTGCTGCCCTATTACCGGGAAATGATCCCGCCGATGCGGGAGCGGGGCACAAAGGTATTCATCGATTCGGACGGTGATATCTCGCTGGCACTGGACTGGTTTGCCCGCGCGGGGATCGAAGGCATCCTGCCGCTGGAGCGGCAGGCGGGCGTGGATCTGGAAGCGCTGCGCAGACGTTATCCGCGCTTCCTGTTCATCGGTCATTTTGACAAGATGACGATGCCGAAGGGCGAGGAAGCGATGCGTGCGGAGTTTGAACGCCTGATGCCGGTGATGCGGCAGGGAGGCTTTGTTCCTTCCGTCGACCACCAGACCCCGCCCGGTGTTTCGCTGGAAAACTATCGTATTTATCTGAGACTGTTGAAAGAATACTGTGAAAAGGCAGTAAGATAACCTCAGACGCTCTTTTTCTGTTCTGCCAGCCAAGGCGCGGCGCTGTACTCCGCACCGGTGTGCCATTCGCAGCAGCCGTGCGGGCGCGCGATGCCGAAAAAGAGTTCGCCTTCCGGACCGTCTTTGATTTCGATATCCACCATGCTCCATGTGCCTCCGGGCCTGGCAGTTGTGATATTCACGCTGTGACCGCTCCGGTGATAGGCGGGAACATAATAGCTGCCGTCACTTTCCAGAACCGTTTTTCCGTTGAACGAAACATGGATCGGACGGTTTGAATACGCGCCCAGCCGGCAGGTCATGCCCGGTATGGCTTTGACTGACGTACGGTAGCGCCAGTGTCCTGGCGGGATCGGCTGAAATATTTCCGTGGCTTCGATGACGCGTTCTTCTCCGGTATCAAGATTCGTGCGAAGCCATGGAATGGTCAGTGGGATACCAGCGCAGGTGCTGCAGGAAACCCCTCCGACAAAGAGGAAGTCTATGGTCAGGTCATTGCTCCTTGGACGTTTCCGGTCCAGAATCGGGGAAACGACAGAAAAACAAAACTCGCTCTGTTCTTCGGGATTCAGCGAAAAATCAAAACCCGCGGGCGATAACTTCCAGCCTTCCGGTACGGAAAGCACGCATCTTCCGCGCAGCTCCTGCCCGGCCGGGTTTCGGAGGATCAGCCGGAATTCCCCGGGCTTCCCGGGTTCCAGCGCGATCTGCTCCGGGAAGACCAGGCGCGTGATCAGCGGCGTGACCGCGAGGAGCGATTCGCGATTTTCGGTCATTTCGTCTACTGCGTGAGAATCCCGTGTCCATGGAGCGTGCATCGGAGCGAATTCCGCATTTTCCGGGATGTTCTGAAACTGTGTTTTGGAACCGTAGAAGGGAAGGACCTCTTTTGCGGTGGAAAGGATCAGGCGGCAGAATGCGCCGATCGTGTCCGGTTCATGCATGCCCATCACGCTGTTGCTCAGTACCAGTGCCTCTCCGATGGGACGGGTCCACGCCTCGGTGATACCGTCGGGATCTATGATTCCCATAATGGAGCCGAGCGTTGCTGCGGTGCAGTCAGTATCATACCCAAGACCTGCAGCCGTGCATATAGCACGCCCGAAATCCCCCTCTGACGCCAGCCAGGAGATCAGAATCAGGCAAAGGTTGATTGTTACGTCGGTCCAGTTCTGAACGCAGTAATCCTTGAGCAGCGCTTCCCGCGCAGCAATGGGATCATGCGTCTGTTCCCAGTACCGGAAAGTATCCAGCAATCCCCGAGCCAGCCGGCAGTTCTCCGGCAGAAAGCGCAGGCCGGTATGGACCAGTGTGTGCATATCGCTTTCGGAAAACGCGGCGCTTTCCACCGCGGTCAGAAAGACTGAGGCATGCAATCCGTCTGCGTAATGGTCGGTACAGGCGTCCTCTCTGGCCAGACGCACCGCCAGCGCCGGATCTCCCGGGGCGAGGCAGGCCCAAAGCTCGCTTCGTATGGCGGCGCCCATTCCGCTGTAAAATTTATTGCAGTAATAACCGGAAAGGGGCGCCGGGCGCCGCAGCGCATTGTTCCAGCGGGCAGCGCCGTATTCGTCCGGACCGGCATCCTGTAAATAGCTCCACATCGTGGAGAGATGGCAGCGATTGACAGGGAGTCCGTACCGTCGCACGATTTCCAGATTGATGACCTGCAGGTCAAGATCATCGTTCGTAAGCATTTCCGTGGGCACCGGGTCATAATAGGTCAGAAACCTTGTTTCCAGTTTTCCCTCAAAGGGCATGCCCAGCGTGCCGCCGATTGCCTTTCCCAGAAAGCAGCCGCGTACTTTTTTCCGATACAGTTCAAAATCCATATGGAAGATTCTCCTTCTAACACTTTTCGTTTGTGTCAGGCCTGTTCCCGCTCCGGAATCTCTGCGGCGAAGAAACCGTACGGGAGCAAGCTGACTCGTGTGCTGCAGCCGGCATCTTCCGCAAAGGCATTCTGAGTAAGAAGGACCTTATTCTCGCTGAAAGACCGGGGAAGCGTGACATCCACGGAGCGGTTTGCCAGATTAATGACTGACAGCAGGGAATGCGCGCCTGCGGGACGCACGAACGCAAGTACGGAATCCGGCCGGTCGTGCTCCAGCCATATCAGTTTATCCGTCCACAGCGCTTCTTGATTCGTGCGCATGCGGTACAGTTTTTTCGTCAGTTCAAAGCGGCGCTTTCCGAAATCCGTCTGCAGGTTTTCCCACGCGATGGCGGGATCCTTGCCGTGAAAACGGTTGGAAAACAGGCTGTGCTTCAGGTCATCCGCCATTTCATTGCCATTGAAAATGAAGGGAACACCCGGCAGCAGGAAGCATACGGCCATTGCCGCGTCAGAGGCTTCATGCCCTGCGGCCCGCTCCAGGCGGTTGTCCCATCCTTCATTGCAGAAGTCATGGTTGTCCAGCATCTGCAGCACGCGGCCGCCCTCCGGAAGCGAGGCGCAAATCTGCGCAAAATGCGTGCGCAGATCGCCCGCGGTTTTCTGCCCCAGCAGCACCTGGGACAATTCGTGAAGCACGCGGCCGCCGTTGCCGGGTGCGTTGTAGTTCACGTTGAAGCAGTCCAGATAATCCGGATTGCCGCCCTCGTTGACCATGTACGCGTCCGGTTTCAGCAGTTTCACGCGGCGGATGCCTTCCTGCCAGAAATCGTGGGGCACCGCATCGCCGACGTCGCAGCGGAATCCGTCCGCGTCGAACTCGCGGATCCAGTATTCCATGTTCCGCCACATATACTCCCGCAGCTCCGGATTGGCAAAATTCAGCTTCGGGAAGTTCCATTTGCCCGTATCCGGCTTACCGTCCTCCGTGCGCATCACAAAATCGGGATGATCCGCCAGGAACACCGCGTTCTGGCTGCAGTGAAAGTACACCAGGTCCAGCAGCACGCGAAGGCCCAGCGTATGCGCGGTGTGGATGAAATCTTTCAGGTCCCGGTCCGTGCCGTATTCCTCGTCCACATGATAATAATCGCGCGGCTTGTAGTTGTTCTTCGGATTGCCCGTCATGGAGGCTTTCTGACGGGTGCTCCAGAACGTCTGGTCCATGTCGTCGTCTTCAGTCTGAAGCGCGCAGAACTGGATATAGGCGGGACCGAGATCCGCCAGGTAGGGAAGCATCTTCTCCGCTGCCTTCAGCGTGCCTTCCGGTGTAAAGGTCCGCAGCGCGAGCTGATAGATACTGGCTTTGTCAATCGAACGGTTCATTTGGGGGCCTCCTTTTTTTCTACTCTTTCACACTTCCGCGAACGATGCCCTTGGCAAAGTGTTTCTGCAGGAAGGGATAGACACACATGACCGGCAGGATGACACAGAAGATTTTCGCCGCGTTCGCGCCTTCCGCCGTTACATTGACCATCATATCATCAACGCTCATGTTTTCAATGGCGGAGTCCACGATGATGACGGACCTCATGTAGGTCTGCAGGGGCTTCAGGTTCATGTTGTTGATATAGATCATGCCGTCAAACCAGGCGTTCCAGTGGGCCAGTACGATGAACAGAGAAATCGTGGCCAGGGATGGGAGGCACAGGGGCAGGATGATCAGGAACAGCGTCCGGAAATGCCCCGCGCCGTCGATGAACGCGGATTCCGATATCGAATCGGGCAGCCCCTTCATGAAGTTCATCATCAGAATGATGTTGTAGGTGCTCACCGCGGAGGGCAGGAGCAATGCCCAGATACTGTCAATCAGGCCCAGTTCCTTGACGACAAGGTAGGTCGGGATCATGCCGCCGTTGAAGAGCATGATGATCATGAAATACACCACGAACCCCTGGCGCGCCGGGAAATTCACGCGGCGCAGACTCATCGGGTACGCTGCGAGAACGGTCATGGTCAGGCCGATGATCCAACCCAGGATGGCGCGGAGAATCGTAAGGCGGTAGGAAATGAAAAACTGCTGATCCGAAATGATCGCCTGGTAATTGTCCGTGCAGAATTCCAGCGGCCAGAAATTCACCCTTCCGGAATAGACCGCGTTGCGGCCGGAAAAGGAGAGGGCCAGGATATGGATGACCGGCGCGATGCAGATAAGCGCCACAAGGATGCAGAAGATGTAATTGACCCAGATGAAGGCTTTGCGGGACGCGCTGACTTTGATCGCCATTTTTGTCCCTCCCCTCAGAACACATGGTAGCCGGTGGTCAGATAGGCCACCCGATAGGAAACGACCACAAGCAGGCAGGATACGAGCGATTTGAAGAGCCCCGCCGCAGCGGAAAGGCCGAACTGCCCGCTTCCGAAACCGATGCGGTAAACAAGTGTATCCAGGATATCGCCGCTTTCGTACACGACGGTGTTGTACAGATTGAAAACCTGATCAAAGCCCGCGTTCAGGATATTCCCGAGAGCGAGTACGCTCATCAGCACGATGATGGGCGCAATGGAGGGAAGAGTCACATGCAGCAGCTGCTTCCAGTGCCCGGCGCCGTCGATCTGCGCGGCTTCGTACAGGTCCGGATTGACTCCCGCCACAGCCGCCAGGTATACGATGGTGCCATAGCCGAATTCCTTCCAGATGTGGGTAAATATCATGGTGAACGGGAACCATTTGTTGTCCCCGAGGAAGATCACGGGTGAGCCTCCCAGCAGTTTGATCAGTTTATTGACCGGGCCGGTGCTGGAAAGAAGCCGGGTGAAAATGCCGGCCAGCAGGATCCAGGAAATGAAGTGAGGCAGGTAAATCAGCGTCTGTACGCCGCGCTTGACCTTGCTGGACGCGATTTCGTTCAGCAGCAGCGTAAATGAAACGGGAACAATGATGCCGAGCACGATTTTCCAGACCGACATGGTCAGCGTGTTCCGGATCGCCATAAAAAAACCCGGCATTGCGAACAGCGTGCGGAAATTGGTCAGGCCGATCCATTTGGATTTCAGGATGCCTTTGAGGGGCAGATATTTCTGAAAGCTGATCACGATGCCGAACAGCGGGATAAAATGAAACAGAAACACCAGAAGCACCGGGGGCAGCATCATCACATACAGCGGCCAGTCCATTCTGAGACGGCGAACGCTGAATACCCGGTCCTTTCTCTTTCGCTTCATGCCGACAGCGGTGCTCATGGCAGGGCCTCCTTTCCGTCCATGACGGGCGGGTCACGCTCCGCAAAGCGGAACGTGACCCGGATTGTTCGGCACGTCCGGCGTTTAACCGGAACGCGCATTGAAAGTGCCTTATTTGAAGGAAGCGTAGTAGGCGTTCACGTCATCCGTGATCGCCTGTCCGCCGCTGGCGTACCAGGTTTCCACGGCTTTCTCATAAACGGAGATGTCTTCGCCCATAATGACCTTGATTGCCGCGCTGTTCAGCGCTTCGTTGATGGAGGACTGGTACAGGCTCATGTTCTCGGTCAGCGGTCCATTGTAGCCCTGGTAGAGGTAACCCTTCTCCAGCAGTTCCGGATACAGCGTGCCGAATCCGATGGCATATGCCAGATAATGGTGCAGACCGCTGCGGTCCCCGTTCACGGCTTTCAGGGCGTTCTCATACTGGCCTTTGCAGATGGGATTGATTTCATCCAGTGTGAGGCCGGCGGCAAGTCCGTCGCGCACCAGTTCTCCGCGGTACAGGTCGTAGTCGCAGGGTGTCACATTACGGAAGGGGTTCAGACTCCACATCTCGTAGCCGTCCTCATTGAACATGAAGCGCTTGAATTCTTCTTCGGTGCCATGGTAACGGATGGTCATTTCGAATTCCAGCATTTTGAACAGGGCTTCGGGATGCTCGCAGCCGTTGGTTACACAGAAGAACCTGCCTGCGCCGCCGGTGCCGTACTGCACGACACGTTCGCCGTCCAGGGTCGGAATGTAGTACATCATCCAGTCGCTGTTTTCATCATAGGCGATATTGGTTTTGACGCACATGACAGCGGTGGTGGCGTTGCCGTAAAACAGTCCGCAGTGCCCATTCGAGATTTCATCCGAGATGGTGCCTGCGACCGCAAAGTCGCTCTGGATCAGACCGGACGCGTAGATTTGCTGAAGGGCAAGCAGAGCGTCCTTCATCTCAGGCTGCGTATTGGCATAGATGTAGCTGCCATCTTCCAGCTGCTTCCAGGTATCACGGACCACGCCGTACGCGGCATAGAAATCACGGAAGGAACCGCCGACATCACCAAGACCGATCGTGTAATCACCGCCGAGCTTCGCGTCCACAAAGGCCTGCGCGACCGCGATGGTTTCTTCAATCGTCGTCGGGACTTCCATATTTACCTTATCCAGCCAGTCGCGGCGGACCCACAGCACACCGTTGCTGTTGAACCAGGCGCCGGAATACACAAAGCCCAGCAATTCGCCGTCGATCGTACCGACTTTGAGCAGATCCGGGAAGGGACGGAGGCAGTCCAGCAGCATGTTTTTGTGTTCATAGCTGTCCCATGCGTCCTGCAGATCCACCAGCGCGCCGTTTTCCGCGAGCGTGTAGAACATATCCTTGGAGCAGCAGATGATGTCCGCCATGTCGCCCGACGCCATCGAAGTGTTGATACGGGCGTTCAGCGCCGTCGTATCTTCCGCGACGATGCGCTCCAGGTTGATGTTCAGGTATTCGGAAATACCGGTGATCCATTCATTGGAGGTTGCGGAAGCCCTTGACGGGTTGGAAGGATCATACGAAGACACAGAGTTGTAGTTTTCGTCCGTGGAAAGGTAAGTGATCGTGATCGGCTCTTCGTATTTGCCGAAACGGTCGGCTGCCTCTTCCGCGCCTGCCGTGGTGATGCAGATGCAGAGCACCAGCATCATGGAAAGGACGATGGATGCGATTCTCTTCATAGAGGTTCCTCACTTTCCTGCGGCTGTGCCGCAATATGGATTTGCTTCGGTTTCAACGGATATCCGAAGCAGTTATTCTTATATTACGCTGTAACTGACAAAAACGGAATTGCATTTTTCCGGAAAACTTTTCAACAAAACCGATATTCTGAAAGCTTTCCTTGGTGTTTTTCTGCCGGATATGGTACAATTTGCATGGAAGACGGGGCAAAGGAGGGCCGGTTTTGAGAAGAAAATGGAATTCGCTGTTCACCAGGCTGATTCTGATTTTTCTGGCAGCGGTTCTCCCGATCCAGATCGGGAATCAGGTGCTGAACAACTGGCTGTACGGGAACATCCGCAACAATGCGGTTACCTACGCTTCCGCCAAGGTATACGAGGCACGGACAGAACTGGAGGAAGCGGTGGAAATCATCCGGGATCAGACACAGTTTATACTGCAGAACAGCAAAGTGCGGGATTTTTTCGTGTTCCGTGAAAACCTGACCAACGCAGAACGTTATGAGATGATCAAAAATGTGATGGATCTGCTGTATTATCTGCACAGCGTCAATCCGTATCTGGCGGAAATCAGGCTCTGCTATCCGGAAAGCGGTATGGAAATTACTGCCTCCGGGCAGTATAAAGCTATCGAAAGCGAGATGTATGCGGCCTTATCCGGCCTTGAGAGAACCGCGGCGCGGCTGTATGACCGGGAAGGAGTGCTGCATTTCGGAAGCCTTGTCGCGTCCACCGGGGGAAAATACATGTATCTGGACGCCGAACTGAACATGGATCATATCACGGAAGGGATGCGGCTTGCGGATCCGAGCGGCGGAACCCGGAGTATGATCGTCAATCATCAGGCCGGGCGGATGTATCCGGAACAGGATTCGGTTTTACCGGAAGAATTGTTCGCGCTGCTTGACAGCGGTACAGAGGAAACTACCGAGGTGACCCTGAACGGAACGGAATACCTGATGATCGCGAGCTATTCGGATGTGCTGGCCTGCTCTTTTGTGGAATTGCTGCCCGTACGGCAGGTTTTTGCATTGCCCATCCTGCTGAGGCGTTATGTGAGTCTGCTGACCGCGCTGGTTTTTGCGGGGATCGTTTTATACTCCGTCATCATCTACCGGAAAATCCAGTTTCCCGTCCGCAGCCTTGTGCGGCATTTTGAAGAAGCAACCGCAGAGAACCTTTCCGAGCCCGTGAACAGCAATTCGTACATATATGAATTCCGGATGCTCGCTGACAGTTACAATCGGATGAACGAACGCGTACAAAAGCTGATCCGTGACAATTATGAGGCGACCATCCGCTGTCAGCAGGCGGAACTGAAACAGCTTCATGCCCAGATCAATCCGCATTTCCTTTATAATTCATTTTTTATCCTGCGCCACAGCATCACGGAGGGAAGGTATGCCCACGCGGAGCGGCTGACCGATTATCTGGGAAAGTATTTCGAATACATTACGGATCAGTCCCATACCATGGTGAGACTTCAAAAAGAATACGATTTCGCGGTCACCTACCTGAATATCCAGCTGATCCGCTTCGAAGGAGGCATCGCTGCGGATATCGAAGCGCTTCCGGATGAAATCGCCCGCCTTTCCGTGCCGCATCTGATCCTGCAGCCCCTGTTTGAAAACGCGCTGGAACACGGCATTGTGACGAGGAACGGAGAGGGGATCATCCGCCTGCGCTTTGAGATCAGTGCGCGATATGTAAGGATCCTGGTGGAAGATAACGGAAGCCTGCTGACGGATGAGCAGCTGCAGCGGATGCGGGATATGCTGCTGTTGCCGACTCCTGAACAGGAGCAGCACGCCCTGGTCAATACTCATATGCGGCTGAAAAGCACCTGGGGCGATTCCTGCGGGCTTGCGTTCGACAGAAGCGAACTGGGCGGGCTGCGTGTCACTATGACCGTGGGACGTACGGGATTTGAAACGGCGGAGGAAAAATCATGATATTCCATGTGCTGGTTGTGGACGATGAGCCTGCCATCGCGGACAGCGTGTATCATCTGCTGTCCCGCGAGGAAAACCTGGAAGTGTACTGCGCGTACAGCGCGGCGGAAGCGCTCCGGATACTGGAGCAGACCCGCATCGATCTGCTGGTATCCGATATCCGGATGCCGGAAATGGACGGGCTGGAACTGCTGGATCGGGTGAACCGAAACTGGCCGCAGTGCAGATGCATCTTTCTGACCGCCTATTCACAGTTTGATTATGTATACCGGGCAATGGCCAATAAAGCGGCCGGTTACCTTCTGAAAACCGAGACAGACGCTGTACTGCTGCAGAAAGTGCATGATACCCTCGATGCTTTTCAGCAGGAGCGGGATACGCAGGACGAGAAGGAAAAGGACCGGGAGAGCGGCATACTGAAACAGCGCCGGAGGCTGTTTGCCGCCGTATGCGAAAAAGATGGGGAAGGGGATCTGATCCCCGTTCTGAAACAGTGCGGCTTTTCAAATCTCTCTGTGCAGCTGGTTTTTGTTCTTGCGCATACCGCGAAATCCCTGACGGAATCTGCGCTGGTTCAGCTTCACCGCTGTCTTTCCCGACAGCTTTCTTATTACAATGCGCATCATACCTACGCACTGAACCTGTCAGATGAGGCAGCGCTGTGGATTTGCGGGTATACGGATGAAGCGCCTCTTTCACGGCTGTACGGATTGCTTGAAAACGCGCAGAATGCCATCCAGCTTGCGGAAAGCACTGCGGTCGATTTTCTGCTCTGCCTGCAGCCGACGGAAGCGGTACGGTTTCCGCAGCTCTGTGAGGAGATGCTGCGGGAAATGGAAAGACGCACAAAGCTTGCGGACGGCATGCCCTTCGTTTACGGGTTTTCCCCGTCCGATTTCCCGGAAAACCAGGTGACCATCGGAAACATCAAAGCTTACATCGCGGCACATGTGCGCGAGGATTTATCCGTCGCATCCCTGTCCGCGATGAGTCACTACAACAGCGATTATCTGACCCGCCTGTTCCGGCAGGCAACCGGCGTTACCCTGAGCCACTTCATTGCTTCCTGCCGCATGGATGAAATCCGACGCCTGATGAAAACGAGCAGGATGAGCCTGAATGACATTGCGTCCTGTATGTCCTTTTCCTCGCGATCCTATTTCAACCGGTTTATCAAGCGGGAAACCGGCATGACGCCGCAGGAAGTGATGACGAAAACAAGGGAGGAGTAAGAGAAACGGAAAAGCGGAGCAGATCTGCCTGCCGATTTCCTTTTTCAACAGAAAAAGCCGTGAGGAAAAACGCAGAGAAGAGCGAAAAGGAAAAAGAGAAGAAAGAAAACTAAAAAAGAAAGCCTCTGACGCGGCTTTCTCTTTTGTGGTGGAGGTGAGGAGAGTCGAACTCCTGTCCGAAGACCCAAAGATACAGGTTTCTCCGAGCGCAGACAAAGTTTTGAATTTCCCCGGACTGAACGCCCTTTGTCAGGCTTGGAGCCCGGGTAGCTTCATTTTACCGGCATCGCCGCAAAGCTTAAGCGAGCCTGTTCCTCACATCAATGACGCCGGTGGCCGAAGCCGTGAGCGCTTCGGGTCGACGCGCAGCTTACGCTGCGAAAGCGAGATTGTTATTGTCAGTTAATTTTAATTCTCTGCTTATTACGCGGTCAGAGTACGCGGCTCGCTTCCCATACCCCCGGCGATCCCCGTCGAAACCGGTACACCCCCATGTTACCGGCTGTGCTCCCGCATCGCCTGCGCGATTTTAATTTTTGCGTCTTTATCCGCCATGGCGGCGCGCTTGTCGTGCAGGTGCTTTCCGAGGCATATCCCGAGATTCAGTTTCATCCGGCCGTTTTTGAGGTAAATATCCAGCGGAATCAGGGTGTAACCCTGCTTCTGGGCCATGCCGTGCAGCCTTCGGATCTCGCTTTTGTGCAGCAGCAGCTTTTTCGGACGAAGCGGATCGGTGTTGAAATAGCTGCCCTGTTCATAAGGGGATATATGCATGGACTGCACCAGCACTTCTCCGTCCTTTACAATGGCATAACTCTCTTTCAGATTGACCTTTCCCTGACGCAGGGATTTCACTTCGGTCCCGCGAAGCTCGATCCCGCATTCAAGAGAATCCTCAATGAAATAGTCATGCCGCGCCCGACGGTTCTGCGCGATGATTTTGACATCCCGTTCCCTGGCCAATGAATGCAACCCCTCCCGTATCCGGATGCGGTAACAGTATAGCATATCGTAAAAAGAATTGCAAATGGGAACAAATGGCCTTGACGCTTTCGGGAATGATGGGTATAATATGGAGAACCGTGATTTTGCGGGGAAACCTGCTGTGAGAGGATGAGTTTTTTTATGGCTGACAACAAGAAGGCGCGCAAACCCATGACCGCGAAAGGAAAGATGGGCATCACCCTGGCAGTTTTGCTGGTGCTGACCATCTGTGTATCCGTTCTGTCCATTGCCGGTATGAAGCTGGATGCGGAAGGCGTCCATGTCCTGCTGCCGTGGCTGCCGATCACGGCGGGAAATGTTCCCCGTTCCCTGACGCTGGGCCTGGATGCAGGCAGCGGAAACGCGGCGGATCTCACGCTGTCCCAGAGCAGCGAGGAAGACGCTGCGAAGATTGCCGCGGATACGGTCGAAATGCTGAAAGCGCGTTTTGCTGCGATGGGGCGCGAGGTAAAGGTTACGCTCGCGGAAGACGGAAAAATCCGCATCGCGTATCCCAAATACGTGAATACAAACGAGACGGAAGACGTTTCAACCGCTATTCAGTATGCCGCGTATAACGTCGGACAAATCGAGTTCCTGGATGAGAACGGCGAAAAACTGATGGGCAACGAAGCGTTCTCTTCCTTCCGGGTGCAGTATTATACCTCCCAGGGCGCCAGTGTCACCTCTGCCGCTTCCTCCGCATACGCCCTTTTCCTGAATCTGACGGCGGACGCGAAGAAGCTGCTGGATGAAAACATCGAAACGCTGAGCATGACCATGGACGGCCAGGAGATCTTTGCCGCGGGCGGCGCGAAGAACTATTATTCCGGCTCCGGCATCGTGCTGAGCCTGAATTCCGACAGCATGGCCAGGGCGTACGGCGCTGTGATTACGAAAGGCCCGCTTCCCGTTTCGGTGAGCGCTCTGAATCCGGATGCGAACGGAGAGCCTGCCGCGTCCGCGGGCACCCTTCACGCGATCCTGATCGTGATGTGGGCGCTGTTCATCTGCGCGAGTGTACTGATGATCATCAGGAACCGGATGGCAGGCCTTGGCGGTGTTTGGGCGCTGTGGCTGTTTATGGTGTTCTTCTTCTTCCTGATCGCGACGGTGGCGCTGCCCACGCTGAACATCCTGAACTGGATCGCTGTGATTCTTGCCGTTGCCTGCGCGGCGTATGTGTGCCTGCTGCAGCTGAAGGGCATGGATGAAGCCATTGCTTCCGGACGTGACGCGCGCGGCGCCATTCGCGCCGGTTTCCATACCACTGTGGTCAAGGCCTGGATCATTCACGGCGGAGAGCTGGTTCTCGCCCTGCTGCTGATGCTGATTCCCGCCACGAGGCATTTCGGCTACATCCTCGCCTGCGGCTGTGTTGCGAGCGCTGCCGCCTGTATCGGTCTGATTCGCTGGTTTGTGCCGTGCGTGGTTGCCGCCTTCGGCGCTGCTGCGGGCAATGTATCCGCCAAAGCGGCGAAAAAGTAAGTTCTTTCACAGGGTGCCGGCATGAATTGCCGGCACTCTTTTTCTATTTTTTCAAAAATCGGAGGAAAATGTGCGCGACTGGATACAACGGACAACACAAAACACGTCATGCGCAGCCGGAGAAAACCTCTTTGCGGGACTGCCCGGCTGGCTGGGCGAACTGCTGACTGCGCGCGGCATCACCTCACGGGAAGAGGCGGCGCTTTTTCTGCATCCGGATACGGCACAGCTCTCCGATCCCATGGAACAGCCCGGTATTCCCGAAGCATGCAAGGCGCTTCGGGAGGCGAAGAAGCAAGGCAAAACGAAGGCATGCGTATATGGGGATTATGACGTTGACGGAGTATGCGCCAGTGTGATCATGCGCTCCGCGCTTGAAGCGTACGGATTTCAGACGGAAATCTATATCCCGGACAGGCACAGGGAAGGATACGGGCTGAACGCGGAAGCGGTCGCGGAACTGTGCGGGAAATTTGATGTGATCCTCACGGTGGACTGCGGCATCACCAGCACGGCGGAAGCACAGCTGGCAAAGGACAGGGGCGTGCTGATGATCATTACGGATCATCATACGCCGCCGGATACGCTGCCCTGCGCGGATGCGATTGTGAATCCGAAGCTCCCGGGCGCCGCTTTCGCAGATTTATGCGGCGCGGGAGTCGCGCTGAAAACCGCGTGGGCTCTGTGCGGAAAAGAGTGGGCTATGGGGATGCTTGACCTTTGCGCGATTGCCACAGTGGCGGATATGGTTCCCCTGCGGGGAGAAAACCGGGTGATTGCGGCGGAAGGAACAAAAATGCTTCCCACCAGCCGCAGCGAAGGGATTCGTGCCCTG
>CADBNX010000210.1 GCA_902796115.1 uncultured Eubacteriales bacterium | reverse complement strand
ACGCTTCTCCAGGTTTCCTCTCCTCTTTTTTCATCCCGGAACGTGATCAGGGAGAATACGCGCTCCGTATTGCATGTCACCCGGTACCGCTGCACGATTTCCGTTCTTCCCTCGCTTGTCACGGTCTCCGTCCGGGAAAGCATGGGCAGGATCAGATACAGCATCTCATCCAGGACGGTCTGCAGCGCCGCGTTGACCGCCATGGCCGCCGTGTCTCCCTCTTCGCAGACCAGCTGCGGCATTTCATAATCGTAGCGATACGTCCAGTTCTCGCGATCCGGATAGAAGGTTTCCCCGGCAACTGTTTCCGCCTGATGTTCTCCCAGGGCGGATGCCGAAAGCAGCAATCCCATTGCCAGGATCAATGACAGTACCTTTCTGAACATTTACGTTCCTCCGTTGCCGGTTGTCATATATACGGGCTTTCGGACGTTTTCTTCCGCTGCCCCGCTCCCCTACTTCACCGCCGTGCCGTCCAATTCCCGGCAAAGCTTCAGCGTCTCCTCCTCGCCCGCTCCGGGTGCAAATAACGCGTATGCCGCCTGTCCGCTGCGGAAGTAAACGCAGGTTCCGTTCCGGCTGACGGCAACGGTGGCCGGCATGCCCAGCACCGCGGCGTCCGTACGCAATGACAATTCCATCCCGTCCATCCTGATCAGCGGCGCGGCGTCTGCTGGGGTCACGGCCGTAATCGTGATGTCGCTGTTATAGGTCAGCCGTATCCAGCGCGCAGGTTTTCCGTTCCATATCATATTCCGTGCTTCCCCCAGAAAGCTTCCCTGCAGGGTGACCAGCGGAAAGCCCGCTTCCTGGCGCAGCCGGCCGATGTCGCTGTATTCTCCGGCCTGCAGCGGCAGAACAACGTCGTTTTCCCGTACGGCGAACGCGCTGCTGCCCTCTTCCCGATGAATCAGACAGGCCGCGGCAAAAAGGACCGCGCTCAGCAAAAGCGCCGCAAGCGCACAAAGAATCACGCTAACTGCTTTGGGCGTTTTCCGCTTTGTTTTTTCAATGCTTTCCAGCGTGTTTTCCATGTTGTCCACAATTCCTTTTCACGCGCCGTTTTCTCAGTTCATCCCCGATGCAGGCGCAAAGCAGCGAAACAGCCATCCACAGCAGTGCGGGAGCCGCGTCCGGATACGCCCTGTTCATCAGCAGCGCCAGACCCGGCGGAAAAAAAACAAGGATCGGAGGAATCTCCCGGAAGCGGGCAAGGAGGAACGGTCCTGCCAGTGCGAGGATTCCGGTAAACAGCCAGGGATGAAGCAGATAGAGGATCAGCCCGCTTTCCTCCAGCTTCTCATACAGCGGAGTGACGCATTGCAGCAGTACGGAACACGCGATCAACAGCGCATACCATATCCAGGTTTTCCGGCGCATGCTTTTTCTCAGGATTCGGCCAGGAAGGCGGCCGCGGTTTCCCGCTCGGTCGCCCTGTTCAGCGCGTCAGAAGCGCTTTCTTCATCCATCCCGGCGAAGCAGCGGACCACGGCGCAGTCCCCGCCTTCCGCGGAAAAGTCCACAGTCAGGACGCCGGTAAAGAATCTTCCCTCTTCCCGCAGCGCGAGAACCACCTGTTCCGCGATTTTTCTCTCCGCTTCACGGCATTCGTATCCCGGAAACAGCGCGATTTCACGGGAGACGACAAAAGCTTTGCGTTCCGACGCGGCACAGCAGGCAAAACCGACCTGGTTCTGCGGTCCGCGCTGCTCAAACGCCGAAAGGCAGTGCCGCGCCTGCTCCCCATCCCCGCAGCAGACGGGCTCCTCCTCTCCAAGCCAGAGCAGGAAAGGCGGCTGCGTGTTTCTGACTGCGCGCATTGCCGCATGAGGATTGGGCCAGCTCTTTATGTCCGCGCAGGGAATCCCATGGCGCTGCGCAAAGGCCTTCCATTTTCCTCCGTCCAGCGTTTCGCAGGCTTCCTGTTCCGCGCCGAAGCAGCGAACACCGGCCGCGTTCAATTCGTCCGCTGCCCCGCAGCGCAGCGCTTCCGGAGCAGTGACCAGCACCAGATCCGCCTGATGCGACAGCGCGTAATCCGCCATTTCCGTAACCTGTCTCTCCTGAATCGGCACGCGATGGATCCGGTTTCCGCGCATGTCGCTTCTTCCGGGCAGCAGGTCCACTTTATCGATATCGGGTGAAGGAAGCAGTTTTTTCAGCAGCGCCGTTTCTCCGCTTCCGGATCCCACCAGGATCAGATGCATATTCGTCTCCTTATACGGCGAACGCCTTTTCGGCGCCTGCCTGTCAGTCCGATCTTTTCGGAACCGTTTCTTTCTTTTTCCACCGCGCAAATCCTGCGGGATTTGCGCACAAATATTATATATAATTTTTCATGAAAATACAACAAGCAAACAGTTTTTATCCAATCAGGCCGCCGAAATGCCATAATTTGCAGGAATCAGTTCTTCTTTTTCAAAAAAAGGATTGACAGCCGGGGCAAATCGTGGTATAAATATCTCGTTGCCGTCGCGGGGTAGAGCAGTTTGGTAGCTCGTCGGGCTCATAACCCGGAGGTCGTGGGTTCAAGTCCCTCCCCCGCAACCATCGGCTCCGTAGCTCAGTTGGCTAGAGCATTCGGTTCATACCCGGAGTGTCACTAGTTCGAATCTAGTCGGAGCCACCAAGGAAAAGCCTTGAAACACAAGTGTTTCGAGGCTTTTCTCTTTT
>CADBNX010000209.1 GCA_902796115.1 uncultured Eubacteriales bacterium | reverse complement strand
TATAACGAGGGCTGGAGCCTCACGGTGGACGGAGCTCCCCGGCAGATCCTGAAAATCGGCGGCGCGTGGATGGGCGTGCCGCTGAGCAGCGGCTGGCACGACATCAGCATGACGTTTGTGCCGCGCGGATTCACCGTTGGCGCCGCGGCGTCCCTCATGTGCCTGGCGCTGACCGTATGCGTCATGATCCTGGAATGCAGGAAGAAAAAGCAGATGCCGGCGGGGAACGGAGTATCTCCGCGGGAGGAGGCCGCGCCGCCCGCGTCCGAAAGCATCGCGCGGCCGGCACCGGATGCAACGCGGGAGGAAGCCCCTGCCGGGGAGTGTCCTTCGGCGGCCGTAACGCCGCAAGTCAGGGAGGAGGAAAAAAATGCTCAGCCTGATCATTCCTGCCTATAACGAAGAAGAAAACATCCTCCGCACCGCGGAGCGGGTGCACCGGGTCCTGACCGAAGCCGGGATCGACTATGAGGTGCTGTTTGTGGACGACGGCTCCCGGGACGCCACCTGGGAAAAGATCCGGGAGGCGAATGAAAAGAATACCCGTGTGCGCGGCGTGCGCTTCAGCCGGAATTTCGGCAAGGAATCAGCCATTTTCGCGGGCCTTTCCGCCGCGCGCGGCGACGCGTGCGTGGTGCTGGACTGCGATCTGCAGCACCCCGCGGAAACCATTCCCGAAATGGAGCGCCTCTGGCGGGAAGAAGGCTACGAGGTGGTGGAAGGCATCAAGCGGGCCCGGAGCCGGGAAAGCCTGGTCAACCGCGTCAGCGCCGGGCTGTTTTACAGGCTTATCTCCCGCTGCGCCGGATTTGACATGCGCGCGTCCTCGGATTTTAAACTGCTGGACCGCAAGGTGGTGGACGCGCTCTGCGCCATGACGGAAAAGGAAACCTTTTTCCGTGCGCTTTCCTTCTGGGTGGGGTTCCGCACCGCCCGGGTGGAGTACGACGTGGCGGAGCGGGAATTCGGCACCACCAAATGGTCCCTGCGCCAGCTGACCCGCTACGCCGTTATGAACGTCACCTCCTTTTCCGCGGCGCCTCTGTATTTTGTCACGTTCATGGGCGCGGCGCTGCTGCTGTTCGCGCTCGTGCTCGGACTGCAGACGCTGATCCGCTGGATCTCCGGCAGCGCGGTGGAGGGATTCACCACCGTGATCCTGCTGATGCTGCTCATCGGCGGGTGCGTGATGCTGGCGCTGGGCATCATCGGCTATTACCTGGCGCGCATTTATACGGAAGTGAAGGGCCGCCCGCGGTACATCGTTTCGCAGACCTGCGGGGAGTGCAAAAAACCGTGAGGCTGACCACGCTGTGCTATATCGAGCGCGACGGCTGCTGGCTGATGATGCACCGCGTCAAAAAAGCGCGGGACGAAAACGCCGGCAAGTGGATCGGCATCGGCGGGCATCTGGAAAAAGACGAATCCCCCGAGGAATGCGTCCTGCGGGAGATCCGGGAGGAAACGGGGCTTGCGGTTTTTCATTTGAAACTGCGCGGGCTCCTGACCTTTATCCTGCCCGCGTGGGGCAATGAAATGACGTTTCTTTATACCGCGGAAACGAAGGAAGAAACGCTGCCGGAATGTTCGGAAGGGGAACTGCGCTGGATCCCGCTGCGGGAAATCGAACGGCTTTCCCTGTGGGAAGGGGACAGGCTTTTCCTGCCCCTGCTGCGGGAGAGGGACGGGTTTTTTTCCATGAAGCTGATCTATGACCGGGAGGGAAACCTGACCGGGCATACGCTTTACTGATACATCGGATTCGGCATCGGCACGGTTTCGCAGCGGTCGGTCGCCATTGTATTTGATATGAGATGAATTGACAAACCTTTAAATAAAACATATAATACTCATACAAAACAAATTGTTTTGTATGAAAAGAGGTGTATGTATGTCAGAACAGGTATTGAATCAATTTCGCTCGGATAAAGCGCTGAGGGAGGACTGTATTGCAATCTATGAAGCGATGGGGATGGATCTGAACACAGCCTTCCGGATGTTTATGGAACGGACCAGAATGGTACGGGGATTGCCTTTTCCTGCCGTTCTTCCGGAAAAAACCGTCACAAAAGCGGAAGCCCGCGCAGCCCTCGATGGGCTTCGGGCTGAAGCGGCAGATCTTCCGGAGATGACGCTGGATGAAATCAACGC
>CADBNX010000208.1 GCA_902796115.1 uncultured Eubacteriales bacterium | reverse complement strand
GATTTCGGGATTGCCCGTTTTATTGCGGATGATCCCTACAACGCGGCAAACGTGCTGAAGGAAGCCGGTTATGTGTACCGTCTGAGCCCCGTGATCGGGGTTGCGATCCCGAATACGCCGGGCGGACTGAACCAGGTCCTTGAGGTGCTGAGCGAAGAAAAAGTGAATGTGGAATATATGTATGCTTTCCATTCGGGTACGGAAAACAAGGATGCGTGCATGATCTTCAAAGTTGAGGATGCGGAGAAAGCGGAACTTGCGCTTACAAGAAAAGGGATCAGACTGTCCGAGCAGATCAGTTCCATTTGACGGCTGTGCCGCATGCGTGTTATACTGTAACGTGAAGGAGAGCATGATCTGATTTCTTTTCTTCACCGGCAGAAAGCCAAATGAAAACCTTTGGGAGGGGTATGGATGTCAGGACATTCCAAATGGCATAATATTCAGGCAAAAAAGGGCAAGACAGACGCCGCCCGTGGCAAGATTTTTACAAAGCTCGGCCGTGAGATTGCCATGGCTGTGCACGACGGGGGAGCAAACCCGGATGTGAACGGTAAGCTTCGTGATGTGATCGCGAAGTGCAAGGCAAACAACATGCCGAACGACAATATTCAGCGCAGCATCAAAAAAGCAAGCGGTGAGGGCAGCGGCATCTCATACGAGGAGCTCACCTATGAAGGATATGCTCAGGGAGGAGTTGCCGTGATGGTCCAGATCGTAACGGACAACCGGAATCGTACCGCGAGCGAAATCCGCCATATTTTTGACAAGTACGGCGGGACGATGGGCACGACGGGTTCTGTGTCGTACCAGTTTGATAACAAAGGCGTGATCGTCATCGAACGCGAACCCGGAATGGACGAAGATGAAATGATGATGACCGCGCTGGACGCCGGAGCCGAGGATATGAAGACCCAGGACGACGTGTTTGAAATCTATACGGCACCGAATGATTTTTCCGATGTGCGTGAAAAGCTTGAACAAGCGGGGTACGCGTTCCTTTCCGCGGAAAAACAGATGATTCCGCAGACCACCGTGGCACTTCCCGATCAGGAAACCGCCGAAAAGGTTCAGAAACTGCTGGACATGCTGGAGGACAACGACGACGTATCCGAGGTATACCATAACGCGGAGCTGCCTGAAGAGGAAGATGAATAAACTCCCCTTAAGGCGCATACTGGCTGCAGTGCTGATACTCCTGGCGCTGCAGCCGGTTTTGCTTTGCACGGCGGACGATGAACTGCTGCTGACGGAAATCGTTTTTTCGAAGGAGGAGAGCATTTCACGCTGGATCGATGTCCCCGGACGAGGGTTGACGCGCTATTATGCGCAGAATGAACCGCTGTGGGGAAGCCTGATCTATGAAAGTGCAGGTGTTTCCTCCAAACGGCCGATCCGGGACGGGGGATGCTGTCCGACTGCACTGGCAATCGCATTGCGCGCGCTGGTGCCGGAAGAGGAACTGCCCATGCTTGAAAAGGCGGCTTCGGTTCCGTTTTCCCTGTGCATCTGCTCTCTGAACCGGGCTTCCTGCGATGCGCATCATGAGCGCTATATCCTGACCAGCCCACGTGACTATGAGCGCTTTCTGCCGCTGGCGCTGGCGGATTTCGCCGCAGGAAACAACCGTGCAAAAGTACAGAGCCGTTCCGCGGCTCGCGGAACGGCTTCCGGGTTTATCCGTTATGCTGCGGACGCGTATGGGATAGAAACCGTTTTTACGCTGGATCGGGATGAAGCCCTGCGGGCACTGGATGAAGGAAAAAGCGTGGTCGCGCTTGCAGGGCATGACGGCGCGTTTACCAATGTCGGCCATTATGTATTTATCGCATCACGTGATGACGAAAGGATTTATTTTCTTGATCCGCTCTGCAGAACCGAATACAAAACCAACTTTGCAAAAGTGATCACAATAATTGAACCGGGCCTGGTCAGCATCGAAATGAAGGACCTTCGCTATGCATACCTGAACAGTTATATCATTTTCAGCACAGGTCAGTGAAACGATACAACAGAGCAAGGTACGTATACGCTGCGGCAGTTTACCCTTCTGCGCGGTTTTCGAGCCTGACCAGTTCCTTCCTGCCGACGATCATGACACCAAGCCCGATCAGGAACAGCAATACCAGGCTGAGCACGCCATAGGAGGAACGGCCGGTGAGATGGCCGATCAGTGAATACAGCGCAGGACCGATCACGGAAGCAAACTTGCCGAAAATGTCAAAGAAACCGAAGAATTCATTGGAACGTTCTTTGGGAATCAGTTTCCCGAAATAACTGCGGCTGACTGCCTGGATGCCGCCCTGTACGGTTCCGACCAATACGGCCATGGCCCAGAAAAGAACAGTAGACAGGGACACCGCGCTTTGGAAGGACCGGATCTTTTCGTTCTGGCTGCCGAGGAACGACGCAAATGCGGAAGCGACCCTGTCGAGTTCGGGATGATGGTTTTCGCTCAGGAGTTTTTCTGCTTCCTTATCGAACGCCGCCTTGGAATCGGAGGAGGTAAGAAGCTTTGCGGCACTGTCCCGCAAGGCAATCGCATCCGGATCGGTCAGGTCTGAAAGCGGTGCCGTGAACTCCTCATGGATGGCTGTTTCAAGCGTCTGCTGATGGGGCTCAAGCGAGTATCCCATATAAAACCCGACAAGGCAGATGACGGTATAGAGGAGAATGGCACCGATCAGCGCCCTGCGCGCGGTGATTCTCGCTGAGAGCCTGGCAAACAGGATCGAACAGGGCATGGCAACGATCTGCGTGACGAGCAGCGCGAGGATCATTCCGATGGTGCCGAGGCCCAGCACGGTACCGTAAGCGGTCGAAATGCTGATCACTGTGCCGACACCGTCAATGTAGAAGAAATACGCGGTAATAAAGTAAAGCAGGCCTTTTACCTGAAAAATATCCCGGAATGTGTGTCCGATATTCCGGAAAGTCTGAAGCACGGAACTTTCCGCAGTTTTTTCGATGTAGTGCTCCTGACGGACGTTTTTCAGGAACGGGACAGAGAAAGCGATCCACCACAGCGATGTGATCAGGATGGAGAACTTCTGCGCGACAGGATTGGAATAACCGAGTGTGACCAGCATCACGATGGAGAGAACAAAGGGGATCGTGCTTCCGCCGATATACCCCATTGCATACCCCCAGGAAGAAACACGGTCCATCCGGTCATTGGTTGTGACATCCGTAAGAAAGGAGTCATAAAACAGATTGCTTCCCGCAAATCCGATACGGGAGAGAATATAGAAAACGAGCATCAGTTTCCAGCTGTCTGTCGCGGCAATCAGCGCGGTAAAGACCGCCCCAAGCAGCAGGAATGCGGTGAACAGCTTTTTTTTCATGCCTTTGAAATCCGCCACCGCGCCAAGCAGAGGCGCAAGCAAGGCCACAAGAAAAGTTGCCAGCGACGTGCCGAGAGACCACCAGCGATCTCCTTCCGCGCCAACCATGGAAACGAAGATGGTGGGAAAGATCGCGGCCATGATGTTGGTTGCATAGACCGAATTGGCCCAGTCGTACATGATCCAGCTTTTTTCTTTCAAGGTAAAACGGTCTTTTACAGGTTTGGACATGAAACGTTACCCCCCTCGGAAATAATGATTATCTGAGTTCCTCAATACCAGGTCTGACAGAATGTATAGATAAACCAGTCTTTCTGATGAATGGTATATTGGTCGATGCCGTCATCCGTGCGCAGGTTTTCCGGACAGTCCTGATAATTATGCTCGTTCGTATTCAGCGGATCGTATACGTAGCAGTAACGCTTGATCCGGCTGGAAACATTGCCCTCCACGGTTTTGACGAGCCAGGTGCCGTCCTCAAGCTCCCGTGCCTCTGTCACCATTCCGACATGGATGGTATTATAGCGGTTCCGCTGTCCGTAGATGACCAGATATCCGGGGCAGGGGATGGAGCCGATCCGTTCCATTTTCGTGTATCCGGTCAGCAGCTTGCCCACGCCGGCGGCATAAACCGCATAAGGAACACCGCCTTCATGCGGTACAGATTCCGTATAGTCATCCATCGGTACGCCTGCGGTATCAAGGCAGTAGCTGACAAATCCCCCGCACCATCCGAAATGACAGCCGGGTCCCCTTCCGCAGTACCATTCCGTGTATTTGTTTCGGTCGGTGAAGGTTTTGCCGTGGTACTCACGCCACTCGTCCAGCGCAAGGTCTACGGCAGCTCTGATCAACGCCGGAATCGCGTCCGCCGATACCGTAATGTCATAATAATGCTCACTGCCGTCCGGAAACGCAGCAGTCAGCATGGCGAACCCTTCATCATGCGCGGTAATCTGATTTCCGTTTCCCGTTGCCACTTCCGGAGCATCACTCTCCCATACCGACGCATCCGCAGAAATGAGAAAGCTTTCACCCGGTCGCAGGGAAAGGGCTTCATTCGGATATATATATGCATCTTCCTCCGCGTGGACGGAAGGGGCAAAGAAACACATGAACAGGAGGAAAACAAGGCTGCGCCGGATAACCGGATTCATTCGATTCCATCTCCTTCAGATGATTTCGTGCCGGACGGCGTGGGAACTTTCCGAAGACGGCCGCGGATGGTCTGTACGGAATCCGTGACAACTCCGAAACAAAGCGACAGAAGGGTTGACAGATAATACGTGAAGAAACGCCAGATCAGCAGCGCACCGAGCAGCTTATCCGCCGGGAAAATACTCTGGAAGAACAGATAGAATCCTCCCTCCTGGGCTCCCGAGGCGCCCGGAAGCGGAGTAAAGGAAGCGCCGATCTGCAGAAGGAACTGCAGGGTTACCAGCTCTCCGTAACTGCACGATGTGATGCCTAACGCAAGCGCAACGAAATAGATTACGCTCATCAGCGCGATCAGTTCACAGCCGGAGAGAAAAAGCAGCAGCAGCAGCTGAAGCGGATGGCGGGCGATCAGATATACGCTTGAATGAAAATCGTCCAGCGCGGCATCAACACGGGAAGCGGCGGCAGTGTAATCACGGATGAGATGCAGTTTTTTTCCGAGGTAAAGCAAAGAGGCGACAATACCGCGCACAATGTTGCGGTTAATGCCAATCAGGATTACACCGACTACGGTAAGACCGTTCAGAAAGAAGCCGAGATAAACAAACCAGCGTGCTTCCCAGAAATAGCCGGACACAAAACGGCGGTTGCAAAACCATAGGATGCCGGAAAGCAGGATCAGAGCAGTCTGATAACAGAAAAACTTGACTGCCAGCCCGGAAGAAGCATAACCGCCTGAGATCCCCCTTTTGCGCAGCGCATAAACCTGCATGGGCTGGCCTCCGGTTGCCCCGGGCGTGATATTGGAATAAAAAAGGCCGATCAAGGTAACGTTGACCGATATTCCGAAAGGAATGGGAATATGCTGGAAATGCAGAAAACAGTGCATTACCAGAGCCTCAAAGAGTACGAAAAACACCCAGCACAGGAACGCACCGGCGATGCAGTAAGGGTCCGCGGAGCGCAGCGTGATCCACACATCGCCAATATTGCCGTTCTTCGTGCCGAAATAGAACACCATGGCAATGGTGCCGAATATGAGCAGTGCATTCAAAAGCCTGCTTCGGGTTTCTTTGCTGATTCTTTTCAATGAAGCCTCTCGTGATCATTGATGCGGCATGCCGCCGGCAGAAGAAGCGTGACGGTTATCTGCGCTGCGGACAGCCGTGTTGATTATACCACATCTTTGATGACTTTTTCAGTTTTTCCGTCAAAAAGATACACGCTGTCAAGCGGAATTGAGAATTCGATATCACTGTCTGTATCCGGAGTGTCGTGACTGTCGATCTTCAGTATCGCCTGGTTGTTTCCGGAGAAAACATATACGTTTGTATTATCACCCAGCATTTCCGTCAGTTCCACGTGACCGGTGACTTGATAGGCGTCCCGGCACAGACCCAGGCGAATGCATTCGGGACGGAATCCGAGTACGATTTCCCTGCCCTCATATGATGACACGTCGCGCAGCTTATGACTGAGATCAAGACGGTTCTCCCCAAAGAAAAGGGAACCTTCCCGAACCGTACCGCGCAGGAAATTCATCGGCGGTTCGCCGATAAAACCGGCAACAAACACATTCTGCGGATCAAAATACAGTTCGCGGGGCGTACCGATCTGCTGTACATATCCGTCTTTCATCACAACGATACGGTCGGCAAGAGTCATGGCTTCCGTCTGGTCGTGGGTAACATAAATCGTGGTAGCGCCTGTTTCCTGATGGATCTGAGCGATCTCATAGCGCATTGTGACGCGCTGCTTGGCATCCAGATTGCTGAGCGGTTCGTCCATCAGGAACACGCCCACCTTTCGGATAATGGCACGGCCGATGGCGACACGCTGACGCTGGCCTCCGGACAGCGCACGGGGCAGACGGTCCAGATAGTCGGACAGGCCGAGGATCCGGGCAGTATTCTGAACGCGCTCCTCAATCACGCTCTCATCCACTCCCTGCAGCGTCAGGCCAAAGGCGATGTTATCATATACCGTCATCTGCGGATAGAGCGCATAGCTTTGAAACACCATGGCGACTTCGCGCTCCCGGGGGCTCATTTCATTGGCGCGTTTCCCGTTGATGAGAAACTCTCCGTTGGAAATCTCCTCCAATCCGGCAATCATGCGCAGGGTGGTGGATTTTCCGCAGCCTGACGGACCGACGAAGACGATGAACTCGCCTTTTTCAATTTCAAGGCAGAAATTGTGTACGGCGTGGTAACCGTTCGGATAGATTTTATTGATGTTTTTCAGTGACAGATAGGCCATGATGATCCCTCCTGATTTTCGTTCGGAGCACGGAGTATTTCCGTATAACAAAGAAGAAAGGGAGCTGCCCCTTTTGCGTCATTGCTGACAACAGGCTCAGAAATGTAATAGGCGTATGTCCCATCCCGGCGGCGATTGTTATCCGGTCCAAGCCCCGCCACCAGGCAGATGCTGCCCAATTCCGGCATCCCGTTTTCCATTTTCAGACAGTTTTTCATGATGCCGAGGAAAGTTTTACGGCCCAGCGATGCAAAAGAAGCAGGAAGCGCACCGGTTCTGGCACCTTTCAGCATAGCATAGGCAATCATGGAACTGCCGCTGCTTTCCGGATAATTGCCTTCCCGACCGGGAAAATTGACCACCT
The DNA here is from genome assembly GCA_902796115.1 of uncultured Eubacteriales bacterium. Classification (GTDB taxonomy): domain Bacteria; phylum Bacillota; class Clostridia; order Christensenellales; family Aristaeellaceae; genus RUG756. The sequence continues at coordinate 13,056 of CADBNX010000208.1, read as the reverse complement.
GTGAATAAAGACCGCTGTCGGGATCCGCATATCGCGACACATCTTTCATCAAGGCGCGGAAAATCGATGTGATCGTTTCCTGCTCACTGCCGGACGGCAGAATTTCCGATAAATCTGCCAGTGCAACGGAAAACCATCCGATCGCGCGAAGCCAGAAACTCCGGGAGCAGCCGCTTGCAGGGTCACACCAGAAGGCTTTGCGGCTCGCATCATATCCGTGGAAGTATAAGCCTGTGGCAGGATCACGCATGTGGCTGCGGACGTTCAGAATCTGGCGCAGGACATCGGAATAATCGCCGGTCCCGAAGTTTTTTTCATAAAGCGCCGCAAACGGCTGCGCCATATAGATACCGTCAAGCCACACCTGATTCGGATAGATCTGTTTATGCCACCAGCTGCCTTCATCGGTCCTGGGCTGACAGTTCAGCCGACGGCGCAGGAACATGGCGGCTCTGCGGTATTTCTCTTTTCCGGTGATGCGGAAAAGCGGGAAGAGAACACGCCCTTCATTGATATCGTCCAGACTGTGCGCATCGGAGCGGAAAGTGCGGATGCTGCCGTCTTCGTTTATAAATGCATCGATGAAACGCTCCGTGAAATCCGCATAGCGCCGATCATCGGTTATCTCCGAGAGTGTAAGCAGTGCCGTACACATACAGCCGTCAATATAATTCCATGCCGGCTTTTCTCCCTGCCGCATTTTCTCAATATTCCATGCGGTTCCTTCAGGGGAAGAGCGTTCAATCAGGCTTTGTACGTAACGGTCGATCGCTTCGATTTTCACAGGTCGGTATTATCCTTTCGGGCTGTATTTGTTCCCTTCGTCCGAAACTTTTTGTTTTGCTTCCGCCGCGATGCGGAGCAGGAAACGTTTCATGGAGAGAAACAGAAAATCCCATGCCGTGGTAAAAACACCAAAGAGAATCGGTTCAACGCCGAGCAGCATTTTCCCGTTATACCCAACTGCCAGGGTGTTGACGGTATTATAGGTTTCTGCTACGCAGAAGACCAGCAGAAGGGAATAAAGAATGTTCAGCGGAAACGACGCAAACGATTTCCGGGGGAACATCATAAAACGGTCATTGCTTCCGGCAGGCCTGGCATAAAGCCGGAAAAGATGATTGGCGATCAGATCCGTAACGACTCCGTGGGCGGTCCCGAGAATGATAAGCATTTCGATCTGACCGATCGCAAGGGTGCTCAGACCCCACATAAAGAAATAGCAGATGACACCGGCAAACCAGGCTTTCAACAGAACGGCTTTCAGACGATCCGGCATTTTCAGCCGGAAACCGGAACGGTATTTTCGCAGTTCTGCCTCGCTGACGGGTGGAGAATTGGATGCGTCGGCGTTTACAAGATCCTCCACAGCGCGTACATTCAGCTTATAATAATCAGAAGCACTCTTTTCGTGTTCGGCCCGCTCTGCTTTTTTGTTCATCGCCGCCACCGGAATCACTCTTCTCCGCTGATGTCGATTGTTTCCATACTGTCATTGCCTTCCACCTGAACGCTGGTATTGATTCGCCTGATCAGCGGGGCATACAGGGGCAGAAGCGCAACAAGCACAATCCCCGCGCAGAGAATGATCATGTGAATATTCAGCATCCCGGAGGAAACGGAGATAAAGCTGTTGATTCCCGTCGGATCAATTCGATTCTGTTCACGGGTGATGGCTGTAATGATGCATCCTCTGTAATAAACATCGCAGTAAAGAACGGCGCATACCAGCAGAAGCATCAGCACCAGCATCGGCACATTGACTTTTTTGCGGTGCGGAAAAGCATTCAGGAAGCATACCAGAGAAAGCGTCGAGAAGAGCATGGTGACAAAGCCTGTCAGACCCATACCGGGACCGTTGATAACGGTGGTGGTGTGGGAAATAACCGTCAGATTCAGGGAATAATAGATAAAAGCAGCCAGCATCACGGCAAACGGGATCATATGAGGTTTGCGCTTGAGGGATACGATGCGTTTCCGGCAGAACTCATGAAAGCGGGCCATGCTTATTTCGCCTCCTTCCGGATAGCTTTTGTGGTTTCTTTGTCAAAGAAATGCATCTTCCCGAACTGAACCGGAACCGTATCGCCGGGTTTGTAATCTTTCCACCCGCGAAGTTTGGCGGTTATGCGTTCCCCTTCGCCGATATGACCGTGTACGAGCGTATTCATGCCCAGGTTTTCATTGGCGGACACCTGAATACAGAGCTCGCTGTCCATGGATTCGGATATGTCTTCCGGTCTGACTCCGAGAATCAGTTCGCGTGTTCTGCAGTCTGAAAGTGTGTCAAGAAGGACAGGCGTGAGCGGTACGGAAAATCCCTTCCCGCGCAGTACGTTATCTTCGATTGTGACGTTGAACAGATTCATGGGAGGAAGACCGATAAAACTGGCTACAAAGACATTTGCCGGAGAATCGTACAGCTCAAGCGGTGTGCCGACCTGCTGCACATGTCCCATGGACATACAGACGATCCGGTCTGCCAGGGTAAGGGCTTCGGTCTGATCGTGCGTCACGTAAAGCATGGTTGCCTGCAGCCGTTTGTGCAGCAGCAGGATCTCTCTGCGCGTGGCACTGCGCAGTTTGGCATCCAGGTTGCTCAGCGGTTCGTCAAACAGGAATACCCTGGGATTCCGAACAATGGACCGGCCCATGGCGACCCGCTGTCTCTGCCCGCCGGAAAGCTGGGAGGGTTTTTTGTTCAGCTGGCTGGTCAGGTCCAGGATTTCCGCGGCGGCAAGCACTTTTTTATGGATCACATTCGGGTTTTCTTTGCGCAGTGTCAATGAGAAAGCCATGTTTTCATAAACCGTCATATGTCCGTAGAGCGCATAATTCTGGAACACCATCGCCATATCCCGGTCCTTGGCGGGTGAAGAGGTGATTTCCTTTCCGTCGAGGAAGAGATGTCCGCGGGAAATGTCCTCCAGTCCGGCGACCATACGAAGCGTGGTGGATTTTCCGCATCCGGACGGACCGACCAGTACGATCAGTTCCCCGTCTTTTACATCCAGATTGAAATCGAATACGGCCTGAACCCGGTCGTCATAGATTTTATCAATATGCTGCAGAGATAGCTGTGCCATCGGATTCCTCCTTAGATCTGCGCTTCTTCCAACGTTTTCAGGTGAGCGGTCAGCGCTCTGCTTTTCCGCAGATTGACTGCCGCGCTCAAAAACAGACAAATCGCGGAAAGCGACAGATAGAGTACGGTCCTCCAAAACTGGAAATCGCTCATCACCTGAATCCCGTTGACCGCGGAGGTGCGCGCGTTCATCGGAATGATGAAAATACGGATGAGCTGAACGGCTCCAAGAACAATCAGGAGCCAGGAAAAGCTCGTTTTATAATTCTTTACGCCTTCGGAGGCAAGAAAAGCCGCCAGGAGGAAAACCAGGTTATAAATAATGGAAGCGCCGATCAGGATGGTGTAATAATAACTGCCCACATCGGATTTATAGATGCTGACGAAGAACAGCACATCAAACAGGATCGCCAGCAGCGCAAGGCGTGATGAGGAGGTATTCTTCGTATAGCGCATCCGGTCGAGCGCCGTGGCGCGGTCGTCGTTCATCATGATACCGCCTTTCCCGCCTGAAGCAGCGATTTTTCATCCCGCATGAGTCTGACCTTCCAGATTGCATTCGCAACCAGAAGGAAAGACACGAGCAGGCACAGTGCAAAGACAGCCCAGTGAAGGTCAAACCAGAACGGAGAATCCGTATAAGTTCCGATACGGCTTAATCTGCGTTCAAGTGCCGCAAAATCCACCGTGGTCAGGTACTGGTTCCTGAAGGCCGAAATCTCAATATGCGCCCAGACGGATACAGCGATCCCGGCAGCCGCATTCACGGCAGTCGCGGCAAAATTGCCGATGTAGTATTTTCTGCGGACGTGTGTGTTCGTGATATAAAGGAGGCATGACAGAAGAATCATTCCGATGGAGGAGAGAAGGAGATTATGATTGAAGCCCTGCATGTCATAGTAAATCCTCGCACCTGCGACTCTGGATGCGTCCAGGTCGTCCGGATCGGGAATCATGGAATACAGCGTATCAAAGAGATCTGTCAGCATGCCCAGCGAGTAAATGAATACCGCAGCGCTTGCGATAATGGACAAAAGACAGATGATGCGTTGCAATGACATTTGTTTCTTGTACATGACGCCCAAATCCTCCGTACATTTCGCTCTCCGCACTGCCGGGGCAGTGCGGAGAGCGGATTGAAATCATCAGTTCAGACTGTTGTAGTAATCAAGCAGGCGGTTCCAGGCGTCGTTCTTCAGTTCAAGATACAGATCGCCGAACCAGTCGTTGACAACCGTATTCACCGCTTCTTCGGTGCTGGTGAATCCATCATCCACAAAGCCTTTTACGATCAGATCGACAAAGAGGTTTTCACCGCCCCTGGCTCCGGAGAACTTGCCGTTGCTGGTGAGCTGCGTATAGGTGTTCAGATCGTCATTCTCCACCTTGGTGTGGGGGAGAACCGTGGGGATCGAGGTGTACCAGCCGTCTTCCGTTATGGCAAGCTCGGGATGTCTGATCGTGCCGAGCGCGATCGCGGCAGAGATTTTGCCGGCTCCTTCGCGGCCGACTTCATGCGTGCACTGATATTCGAAAGCTTGGCTCTTTACGAAGGACAGCGTGGAACCGAGATACATACGGGCATAATTGGTGTAATTTCCTTTTGCCTTGCTCCAGAGTTCTTCATAAGTGGCATCGGCGATGACGGGCATTTCCTTGCCGTTGAAGAGGAAAGTGGCAACGGAGCCGTCTTCATTGTGCTTGATGAATGCGTCCGGGCCGTAGCTCATCAGGATCTGACCTTCTTCGGAGAACGCATAGTCAATCAGCGCCAGCGCGGCGTTCAGCTTATCCGGGCTGCCTTCAACACCGGCTTTCGAGATGGCCCATCCGTCCGTTTTGACGGAACGCCAGGATTCGGTAAAGCGCATATAGGTGCCGTTTTCGTCCGTGCCGTCATACCAGCGGGCAACCGGCACCATCACGGCCATGTATTTTTCACCGTCTTCATTCTGCAGCTTGGTGGCGTTCATGACCGTCTGGGTCTGGTTATAGTCGTAGCTCATGAAGCCAAGGTCATTCTCAAGATACGTGGAACTGGTTTCGGTCGCCATATCGATGAATGCCTGGGAAATGAGCCCTTCGGCCGCGATTTCGTGCATCTTCGCAAGTGCTTCATAGGTCGCTTCTTCCTGGCGGGCGTCATGCAGGATTCCGTCGGTACCTACATACAGGTAGTCCTGACGGGATTCCATACCGCGTACACCGAAGAGGTGTCCGGCAAGGCGGAACATATCCACCCGGCGCTGGTAGTTGTCGTCTTCGCGGGAGAAGAGACCCTGCACGGATTCCGTGCCGTTGAGGGTCTGCGCGTTCGCGACCACACAGCGCAGCAGCGCAACCAGTTCGTCCACGTCCCACGCGGCGTTCTGTCCGCAGAAAAGATTGCTGCGCTCGGTGCCGTAATAGCCGTTATAAGCGGTATCGATATAGGCACGCAGCAGGTTTACCGCTTCAACACCGCTCATGGCGCCTTTTTCATTCATGACAGCTACGATGTTTCCGGCCGCGTCATAATCCTTGGTTACGATTTCGGTTGCGGTGCCATCCAGGGTCGGGGTTTCGATTTCGACCTTTCCGGAAGTGGGCATATAGGGTTGGTAGACGGGATCTGCGGTCGTGCCGCAGGCGTCCGCTGTGAATTCACCTTCGCCGTCCAGCAGTTTTTGTGTCCAGTCGACACGCATGAGCGGCATGCGCTCGATGTCGTTCACACCGTCAAAGTAGGGGCTGAAGTAAATGGCGCCGGTCTTGGTATTGCCGGTGATGGAGAGACGTACGATGGGATTGGCATCCAGATACGCCCGGAAGGAAGGAAGCTGATCCATGTATTCCGCCAGGTTGACAAGGCTGCCGATCTCGCCGTATTCGGAAAGCGTGGCCGCGGTTCCGCTGACCATGTCCACCTCGTTGAGACGCTCTTTCCAGTATTCGAATTCCTTGGCGGCACCGTTGCCCTGATACTTGTTCTCGAACTTCACGTTCAGGATTTCTTCCAGGGCGACCCAGGTGGGCTTCAGGCTGTCCGTGTTGTAGGTGACGCCGTCCGCGAGGGTAATGCCTTCGCCCGCGGTTTCCGCGTCGAAGGTAATGCCGGTTTTGGCGCTGTTGTAGCCGGTGGCCATGCGCAGCACAGTGCCGGCGGCATAGGTCTGTTCCGCGTGTGCGGCAGCTGCCGCCAGGGAAAGCAGCATTACAGCCGCAAGCATCAGGGACAGAAATCGTTTCATGAGTCTTTCCTCCTTGAAAAATAATTTATTCCTTCACACCGCCGGCATTGGTGCCTTTGGCGAAGTACTTCTGGATAAACGGATATATGATCAGGATCGGAATGATGGAGCACACGATCAGGGCAAAAATCAGCGAATCCGCGGCGTAATTGAAGCTCCAGGTGGCAAGTTCCTCGGATTCGGTATACTGAACCAGTTTGTCCCGGATGAACACCTGCAGCGGCTGCTCATAGCCGTGGGAGATCATCTGGCGCGCCCAGAAATAGCCGTTCCAGCGGGAAATGGCGAAAAACAGCGCAACGGTTGCGATGGTGGATTTGCTCATCGGGATGAATACCTTCTGCAGTACCTGCAGTTCCGTAGCGCCGTCCACGATGGCGGCTTCCTCGATTTCTCCCGGAACATTCTCAAATGCGTTGCGCAGCAGGATGATATTCATGGCCGCCATACCCATCGCGATGACAACCAGCCACTTATCATCCATAATGCCAACGGAATTGAAAACACTCTTTGTAGCCAGGTAATTCAGGTACTGCGGCACGATACCGGCGGAAAACCACATGGTGAATACCAGAAAGAAATTGAAGAACTTCCGGAACAGCAGACGTTTCTTGCTGAGCGCATAGCCGCCCAGAATCGCCGTAAAGAGGGACCATATCGTACCGTAGATCGTCAGGAACAGCGTGTTTGAATAAGCGTTCCAGAATTCGTTGTTGGAAAACATATCACGAAACGCTTCGAACTGGATATCCTTGGGAAGCAGGATCAGTTCTTTGTACTCGACTGCGTGCCGTCCGCTGACGGAAGCAGACACCGCGTACAGGAAAGGATACAGGCAGAGCAGCGCAAACACGGTCAGGAGCGTATAGCTGATGATCCTGAATATCAGTTCGGAGATCTCAAGTCTTCTTTTCATTACCCGGAAACCCCCTTGTCAGTACAGCGACACATTGGACGCTTTGCGTGCAATGGTGTTTGCGCCGATGACGAGCAGCATACCGATGACATTGTTCATCATTTCCGCGGCCGAGGCAAGTCCGTTCTGATTGGATTTGATCCGCCATGCGAATGTTGAAATCACTTCAGACGTCTGATAAGACGCGATTCGCCCTTCGTTGAGAAGCAATACTTTCTCGTAGCCGATGGACAGCATGGAACCGATACGGGTGATCAGCATGATGACGATTGTGCTCAGAATGCTGGGAAGCACCACGTAACGCATCTGGGCCCATTTGTTCGCGCCGTCGATCTGAGCCGCTTCATAGCTGGTAGGCGAGATCGCAATGATCGCGGCAAAGAATACGATGCTGTCATAACCGGCCGTTTCCCAGATCCCGCTGATCTGGTAGATGGCACGGAAATAGGCAGGATCGTTCAGCAGCCCGTTCTGCGCGGCTTCACGGGAGATGAGCCCGAGATTGGCCAGAAACTGGGAAATGATTCCGGGAGGCGTGCCGCTGGCCGCGCTTCCCTGTTTGATGAGCATGGTCACAAGGCTGGTCATGACCACCGTAGACATGAACTTGGGCAGATAGGAAAACACCTGATAGGTACTGCGCAGCATGTTGGAGCGGATCTCATTGAAGAACAGCGCCAGGATGATGGGCATCGGAAATCCGAAGCACAAGCCGTAAAAGCTCAGCAGGAAGGTATTGCGCAGCGCCCGCCAGAAATTGGTGGAAAGCTCCGCGTAGGTGCCGGTTCCGAGCAGCAGTCCCTTGAAATTGGAAAATCCCTTGAAAAGCTGTTCTGAAACCGGTTTCGCGGAATCATCCACCTTGAAGGAACCAAGCAGTTCATACATGGGCAGGTATCGCCAGAACAGGAACACAAGAATGGTAGGCACCAGCATCAGGTAAAGACGCCAGTCTTTCATGACGGTACGTCCGACATGGAGCCAGTAATGCTTCTCCACATCGTCACGAACCGCCTGCTCCGGATTTTCCCGATAGGTTCCCGTTGCCTCATCGAGGATCAGATAATCGTCTGCTCGACGTTTCATCGAATGCCTCCTCTGTCTTTTTCCTGTTGAACCCGTTTCAGATAATGAACCTGGTCTTCCAGAATGCCGTCAAGGCGTCTGGCGATCCAGCAGATCACAGCCGTGAACAGATCCGTGATCACATCCGTGGTGAAGAAACCCGCGGCCAGAGCGGGGGAGCAGCCCGTGCACAGGGAGACGGCCGCGCGCCCCGACTGCATCAGCAGAGCGGACATAAGTGCGAACAGTACCGTCATCAGCGCGTCGCTGCGGATTTTCTCCCAGCCCGCCTTTTTCAATGGGATCAGGGCAAGGAGAACAAACAGATTGCCCGCGCAATAGACCAGATACTGTACGGCAAAAGCACCGGACAGGACACAGAAGACTAATCCACCCGTCAATGCGGGCAGTGCGGCCCATGCGCCCCAGCGGAACATCACGATGACGCAGACCGCCGGTACAAGAGAAACCGTGTAGGGCTGGCCGGGAAACCAGTGTGTCGCCGCTGTGATGATGATCGTTTCAAAAAGGCACAGCATAAGCATAAACAGCGTAAGATCGATAGCCCGATATTGCCCTGCAGATCGCCGAATGCTCAAACATGCACCTCCCCGAAATGAACCATATATCATTATACGAGATTGTTTTTCTTTTGTATATGTAAAAAAGATTACAATTCAATTACAAAATAACAATATTCGGATGGCTTACGGAGTAAGCCATCCGAATCCGTTATCCCAGCAGCGCAGCCGTCGCCTTTTCGGCGTTCACGGTCACGGTAACGGTGCGTCCGTTATCTCCCGTGATATGAACGGTTTCGTCTGTGCCCGTCGGGTTCCATAAAGTAAGCGCCAGCGTGCCGTCCGCTGCTTTCCATCCCTTGACAAATACCTTTTTGTTATCCGTACGGAATCCGTCGGTGTCGACAAATTTTCCGCGCAGCAGCCAGTCTCCGTATTCGCGGCAGAGCGCCGTCAGTTCCTGCAGATAGGTCATATAACGGGGAATGTCACTCAGCTTGCCGCAGCAGCGGTAGATGGTCATGTCGAATTTCAGCCCGTACAGGAAGCTTTGGCCCGCGTAGGCGAGATAATGATCCTCATCCATGCCGCTGGAACGGTTGGTCATCAGCAGTTCCGGGAAAGTATAGCGATACATCTCGTTGAAGCGGAGGTCGTTTCCGGCGTCTTCCGGATTACCGGCGGTTTCGGGACGGAGCAGGCGGGTATCCGGCCTCGTATCACCGCTGTGCACCAGGTCCATCGACTGACCGAAGATGTCTGTATTGTGCTCCATCAGGATGATTTTATCATCCCCGAAGGATTTGACATACCTGCGCAGTCCTGCATAATTGGCGGCTTTATGCTCGTGCGAATGGGAGGGCTTTTTGTGGGTGTGCCCTTCTGCATAGCAGAAGAACGGCTTCATGGCTCCGATATCATAGAGGACACCGTCGGCGCCGAGATCGAAGCACTGTTTGGCGGACCACTTCATCTTTTCCTGCCAGAGCGGAGCGCCGGGACAGGCGAGGTACATCGGCATCGGGGGATTGCCGATCTTGCGGTAGGTGCCTTCCCCGCAGTAGGTTTCCGCGAAAGGAATGTCCTCTCCCCAGATGGATTTGATGGTGGCCTTGTCGCCGCCTTCCTTTTTATAAAACTCACTTTGATGATCGATCAATGCATAGCTGAGGAACAACAGCACCTTTCCGCCCTTTTTGTGTACATACTCGATGCCTTCGCGGAGTTTTTCCGCGCCGCCCATGCGGTCATCGACCACGTAATCGGGCCACAGCCGGGCGAAACCGCCCTTCTCCCAGCCGAGCAGGTACAGGGTGTTGAAGCCGGCCTTTGCCGCTTCGTCATACAGTGCCGGGATATCGGAGAAATCCCAGTTCAGTTCGCAGTGATGCTGCTTCAGGATCACGCGCAGCCAGCCGGTGAAATCCTGGCACCAGTCAGGACGGACCGGAGCGGTGAAACCGCCTTTTTCATCCATCCATTTCCGGTACATCTTCGCGCCCGCATGCCAATCTCCGAGGTGCGGATAACAGTCTACGGCCTCGCCTTCCCAGCTTTCTCCTTCATCCAGCATCGGATAGCGGATGATGCCGAAACGGAGAATGTTTTCTTTGGTTTCGCGTTCGATATGCAGGCAGACGGCCTGACGGGTGGTGTCTTCCGAGGCGATGTAGAGCCCTTCTCCTTCACGATACCAGTCATACCACTGCATTGAGGCGCCGTCTCCCTGGTACAGCGCGTCCATATCCGTATGGTACTGGTCATGACGTTCATACTTGCGGAAGCCGGCAAAGGTGGAAAGATCCCGGTAAGCGGGGTTGCGCACCTTCCTGCCGAGGCTTGACGGCCAGGCGATATAATCGTTTTCGGGATCTCCGGACAGCGAACGGACACCCGAAACGGGGGTCAGCTGAAGCTCCATCAGCTGCACACGGCTGTCCCGGTTCGTGATTTTCGCCGTGGCCTGCAGTCCGAGGTCATTCATGCGCAGGGTGATCAGCAGCTGTGCGTCGATGACGAGCCCGTCTTCGCCGGCCAGACTGTCATACCGGAGGATGATCGTACTGCCTTCCTTCCGGATATCGGGCATCTGTTTATCGGCCCAGATCGGCACTTCAACTCTTTCGGTGTCCTTCAGAAGGTAAATCATTTTCCAGATGGCACCCGGGTGTTCCATGTATTCATGGCAGGTCAGGGTATTGTAGCATGAGGTGTTGCGGCCCTTTTCATCCAGAGCATAGCGCATGGTTTTTCCCTGCAGTGTGAACATGTTTTCCTCCTTATACTTTTCTGACGGAGCAGAGAATTGAATATGGACGGCAATGAAGAAAAGCGAAAATCAAATTCGGATCAATTCGTATTTTCTTTCGCCCAAACCGATCCTTTCCCCGTGCGCAAGCGTTTCGCGCCACCGCACGGACGGATTTGAATTGGAAAAATGATCTCCCTGATCCTGCCAGCCGTCTTTGGCGAGGTTGCAGCCAAGCTGACTGTTGGGCAGCGGCTGCTGCTTCAGGCAGGCATCCACGCAGGCCTGATCCAGCGCTACAGGGTCAAAAGAGGCGAACATTCCCACATCCGGCAGGATCGGCGCGTCGTTCTCATCATGGCAGTCGCAGTTCGGTGAAATATCCTGCACCAGGCTGATATGAAAGCACGGCCTGCCGCTGCAGACGGCCAGCGAATATTCCGCCATCTTGCAGCCGAGGACTTCGTTGGCATTGTCGTTGGTATTGGCAATCGCGTCGAAGGCACAGGCGCCGATGCAGCGTCCGCACCCGCGGCAGCGTGCTTCATCGATGACGGCTTTCCCGTTTTCATACCGGATCGCGTCCGCACCGCATTCCCGCGCGCAGCGGTGACAGCCGCGGCACAGAGAAGGATCGACCTTCGGTTTGCCGAAATTATGCTGATGCATTTTGCCGGCGCGGCTTCCGCAACCCATGCCGATATTCTTGATCGCGCCTCCGAAACCGGTGCATTCGTGCCCTTTGAAATGGGTCAGGCTGATCAGAATATCCGCATCCATAACGGCCCTGCCGATATAGGCTTCTTTGCAGTATACCCCGTCGGGAACGGGGACCGCGACGTCATCCGTTCCGCGAAGGCCGTCCCCGATCAGGATCTGACAGCCGCAGGTCAGCGGATTGAAACCGTTGATATTGGCGCAGTCAAGATGCTCAAGCGCATTTTTGCGGCTCCCGGGGTAAAGCGTATTGCAGTCCGTCAGAAAGGGGAGCCCTCCCTGTTCCTTCACAAGCTCTGCTACGGCGCGGGCCCAGTTCGGCCGAAGATAGGCAAGGTTGCCCAGTTCACCGAAATGCATTTTGACGGCAACAAAGCGTCCGTCCATGTCAATGGTTCCGATTCCTGCCCTGCGGCAGAGGTTTTTCAGTTTTTCCGTGAGCGGCGTACCGACTCTGGTCCGGAAATCCGTAAAGTATACTTTTGCCATAATCCGTCCCTTCTGACTGGGATACCCGTCAAATGACGGTCCTGTCATACAATATTGGAATTGGACTGAAACGTCAGGAATTACCGTTGTTTTATCGGAATATTCTTTTGCGGCAGCGCACAGAACGCCATCCGGTCTTTTTCAGGGAGGCGGCTGCTGCAGGCTGCAGCAGCTGTCTCCTGATCCGATACCGCTCCCCCTGATCACGGCTCCAGGAAGATATAGTACAGAACGCCGGCCAGTTCGCCGCGGGTAGCGATATCTCCGCCGCCTTCCATGGTTTCGTCGAACGGGAAGTTATAACCTTTCAGAAGGAAGTACTGCAGCTGAGCATTGAGCGTTTCCCAATCCAGTTCTGCGGTCGGATCGGCGCCCTCAATGAGCAGATCGTAACCGACAAGGGTATTGTATGCTTCCGCGCCGTCAGCGGTTTTGCTGCCCGTGCCCAGCACATGGAAGGCATAAGCCATGTCCGCTACCGTCGCAGGATCATCGGGCCGGAACAAGCCGCCTTCGGCAGTCATTGCTTCCGCGTCCAGCAAAGCCGCGATGGCTTCTGCGTACTCGTGCTCTTCGGGAATGTCGGTGATTGCCGTTTCCTCCTGTCCTGCCACGTCGAGCTGGTTCAGGATAACGTCATAGAGAGCTGCGTTGGCCTCCAGCGTTGAAGCACCGCCTGCAGTGCCGCGGCAGCCGTGTTCCATCATCCTGGCGTAGACATCGGCAAAGGATGCTACTGATTCGGGCGTCAGGGCTTTGAGCGCCTGCATGGCTTCAACCTTTTC